>SLIW01000336.1 GCA_007135435.1 Natronomonas sp. | reverse complement strand
TCACCACCCCGCAACTCCACGCCATCCGGACCGTCGTCGGCGAGTACGTGCACTCCCCGGCGTGGGAGGACGAGCGCGAGGCTCTCGAACGGCTCCACCGGCGACTCGGCGCGTCGCTCGACCGCCGTCGGGATCGGACAGTCCCCGATGGGAACCGGTGAATCAGGTGCCGTCTCGGGGCCTGGCGTCGAGAGTCGAGTCTCGACGGTCCACGAGACGACCAGCGGACATCCGGGACCGATGGCCCTGGACCCGGCAGTGGGCAGACGTCACCGCAGGTGGACCGCCTCTAGTTCTAGTATCCTAGACCGACCGGGCCAGGGACGGGTTCTAGCATACACGATACATCGTTTATACGCCGTTCGGACCGACCGCTAGCATGGTGTCGGCACCCGACAGTGAGGTCCCCGAACTCCTCGAGTGGTTCCCCGATCCCGTCGTCCGATACGAACCCTCCGCGGACGGACGGATCGTTTGCTGGGCCAACCCGGAGGCTCAGGAGCTCTTCGGGTCGCGTGCCGACGTGGGGCGCCCGCTCGGCGACGTCCTCGATCTCGTCGAGGGTGCTCCCGCCGAGTGGCCGGAGGTCGACCCTGAAGGACGGTTCACGATCATCACGGGCGGGGACGAGCGCGAGCGGACGGTCCTCCTCCGCTGGGTGGGTGCAGATGGGGGGACGCCCGACGAGGGCGGGTACCTGGTGCTCACGGACCTGACCGACCACGTCGGAGACCGTGAGTACGGTGGCGAGGAGAGAGCGGAGACGGGAGGGGAAGGCAAAACGGCGGGGCATGAGGATCCAGCGGGAAATCCGGCGTCGCCGACGATGGAGGAGATCTTCAGCGTCCTCTCCCACGACCTCCGGAACCCACTCGAGGTCGCGGAGATCCGACTCGAGGCGGCCCGCGAGACCGGGGATGACGTCCACTTCGAGAAGGCGGAGCTGGCTCTCGATCGCATCGAGGGACTG
Source organism: Natronomonas sp. (assembly GCA_007135435.1). Classification (GTDB taxonomy): domain Archaea; phylum Halobacteriota; class Halobacteria; order Halobacteriales; family Haloarculaceae; genus Natronomonas. Next base: position 3,067 of record SLIW01000336.1, on the reverse strand, counting down.
ATCCGGGACGTCCGGACGGTGGTCCGGGGCCGCACCATCGTCGACTCGACCGCGCCGGTCGCGCTGGACGAGCTCGCACGCGACGCCTGGTCGACGGTCCAGACCGACGACGCCACCCTGGAGGTGGACACGACGGCACGGATCGAGGCCGACGAGGCGCGGCTCAGACAGGTGCTGGAGAACGCCTTCCGGAACAGCGTCGAACACGCCGGATCGGACGTGACCGTCCGGGTCTGTCTCCTCGAGGACGACTCGGGCTTCGCCGTCGTCGACGACGGACCGGGCATCGCCGCGGCGCGACGCGAGGCGGTGTTCGAGCCGGGAGTCTCCTCGCGTGACGGCGGGACCGGGATCGGGCTGACGATCGTCCACCGGATCGCGGAGGCCCACGGCTGGGACGTCGAGATCGCCACCCCCGACGGCGGCGGGACACGCCTGGAGTTCAGGGGCGTCACGATCCATGCGTAGCCCGCCGTCAACCCCGAGCCCGATGGTCGACCGTCACGCGAAGGCCGTCCCGCCCCGACAGCTGGTACAGCTATCACGCTGGCCTGTGAGGGAGTGACAATGGACGAACGCTTCGACCACCTTTCGGAGGGCGTCCTCGTCCTCGACGAGTCGGGGGCGATCGTCGACGTCAACGCCCCGGCGTCGCGGGTGCTCGACCGGGAGCCATCGTCGATGATCGGGGGCCGCGTCGAGGAGGCGTTGCCGGACGCGGTCCGGTCGCATGTCGGGTCGGCGGACGAGTGGGTCGACGGCCGCGTCTCGTTCGTCGACTTCTTCCCGTCGCTCGATCGCTGGCTCGAGGTCAGAGCGGAGACGACCGGCTCCGGGCCCACGGTCTACGTGCGGGACGTCACCGATCGCGAGCGGGGGCGGCGTGACCTCGAGGCCCGGCTCGAGGAGGTACAGATCCTGGCGCAGGTGGCCGAGACGATGCGCGACGTGCTCGGCGAGCTCGTCGAGGCCAGCTCGCGCGAGGACATCGAGCGGACGGTCTGCGACCACCTCGGGGGCTCGGACCTCTTCCGGTTCGCCTGGATCGGCGAACCGGTCGTCGGCGAGGCGGGGATACAGGTCCGGGCGAGCGGGGGCGCCCCCGGGGACGTCCTCGACGCGATCCGCGACGGGTTCGGTGGCGATCCACCGTCCCCGGAGCAGCGTGCACTCGAGTCGGGGGAGGTCCAGCTGATCAGCGGGCTCGCCGAGGAAGTGGCCGCACCCGAGTCGATCCGCCGCGCCGCGTTCGCCCGTGGCCTCTACTCGTGTCTCGCGGTCCCGCTGACCTACGGCTCGACGGTCTACGGGGTCCTCGGGATGTACTCGGACCGTCAGGACGCCCTTACCGACCGGGAGCGGGGGAGCTTCGAGGCGCTGGGTCGCATGACCGGGTTCGCGATCCACGCGTCGCGCCAGCGGGACCTCGTCCTCTCCGACACCGTGATCGAGGTTACCTACGCGATCGCCGACCCGACCGCACCGCTGATCAGCGCCACGTCGTCGGTCGACTCGAGGCTGGTCCTCGAGGGCGTCGTGCCGGTCGGGGAGGGGGAGCTGCTCGCCTACCTGTCCGCCCCGGACGCGAGCGCGTCGGAGGTCGTGGAGGCGCTGCCGTCGGAGACGGACGCCCGTCCCGTGGGCGACCCGGACGGCGACCTGGTGGAGGTGCGCCTCGTCGGGGCCACGCCACTGTCCCTGCTCGCGGACGAGGGGGCGACGATCCGCGCGGCGGCGTTCGAGGACGGCCGTGGCGAGGTCGTCCTCGAGGTGGCCCCGGGCGCGGACCTCCGTGCGCTCGAGCGCCGACTCGCGGAGGCCTTCGAGTCGGTCGAGTTGCTCCGCAAGCGGGACCGCGAACGGTCCCTCGAGAGCGCAGGCGAGTTCCGCCGGGCGCTCCGCGGTCGCCTCACCGATCGACAGCGGACGGTCCTCCGGGCAGCCTACCTCGCGGACTACTTCGAGTCGCCGCGCGGGAGCACCTCCGAGGAGATCGCCGGGACCCTCGGCATCACCGGACCGACGCTCCTCCACCACCTCCGGGCGGCGGAGCGGAAGCTCCTGGACGCCTTCTTCGAGGACCTCGATCCTGACCGCCACCGCCTCGAATCGACGGAGGAGACGCTGGAACGGTAGGGTACGCGGTCGTCGCGGACGCTAGTTTCCGGTCGGGGCATAGTGCCATCTCGCCCACCGCACCTGCCCGTTCGCCCACGCTGACCATGGCGGCGCCGTGCACCGACCAGCGTCGATCACACGAACCAGTGCCGATCACACGAACCAGTGCCGATCGGACGAGAACCCCGTCCCCCGGTGGGACTACTGCTCCCGGTCGACCTGCCTGAACTCGCTGACGAGGCCGTCGAAGTCCTCGAGCAGCCCCCGGAGTTCGGACTCGAGCTCCTGGGCCCGCGTCTCGGTGTCCCGGTACGCCGGGTGATCGGCGAGCGACTGCTGGGGGACGGCCGCCGACAGCACGGCCAGCTTCGAGGCGACCTGGAAGTACTCGCTCAGCTTCTCGTAGGCGAGGATCCGGAGCTGCTGGTCGATGGCGGCCACGAAGTCGTCCCGGCCGACGGGCTTGCACAGGTAGTCGTCGAAGGGCATGTCCAGGATGTCGAACTCGGGGTCGACGGCGGTCACCATCACGATCCGGCAGTCGGTCCCCCGCTCGCGGAGCGCCGCGAGGACGTCGTCGCCCGAGACGTCCGGCATGAACCGGTCGAGGAGGACGACGTCGGTGTCGTCGTCGATCACCTCCAGGGCCTCCTCGCCGCCGTAGACGGTGACGACGTCGTAGCGGTCCCGGAGCCGGAGGGCGTAGGCGTCCGCGACCTCCTTCTCGTCGTCCACGACGACGACCGAGGCGATGGGCTCGGCTGCCAGCATGATTGGGAACGTTGCCGGGAACAGGGCTTAACTGTTCGCGTGTGAGGGTTCTCCGGGAGACGAGCGACGGTGATAACAGTTATTTGATATTTTCCGACCGACGTGGCGCTCGGGGACGTCCACCCGATGGGTCGCGGGGGTTTGCGTCCCTTGGTACAATACCGCATACAATTTATCC
>SLIW01000245.1 GCA_007135435.1 Natronomonas sp. | reverse complement strand
TGGCACCCGACCGCCGCGTGTCGGTCGAGCCGCGGTCGCTGCCGGCGGCGATCGCGGCGACCGAGGCTGACGGCCGGGTCCCGGTGATCGCGGAGGTGAAGCCGACGAGCCCGACGACGGACGGCGAGCGGGACGACGATCCGGTCGACCTGGCGCGGGGGATGGTGGAGGGCGGCGCGGCGGCGCTGTCGGTGCTGACCGAGCCGGCGCACTTCGGCGGGTCCCCGGAGGCGCTCCGACGGGTTCGCGAGGCCGTCGAGGTGCCCGTCCTCCGGAAGGACTTCGTCCTCGAGGAGGCCCACCTCGACGCCGTCGAGGCCGACGTCGTGTTGCTCATCGCCCGGTTCGTCGACGACCTCGAGGGCCTGCTCGCCGCGGCCCACGACCGGGGCTTCCAGGTGCTCGTCGAGGCACACACCGCCAGGGAGGTGGAGCGGGCGCTCGACGCCGGCGCGGAGATCGTCGGGATCAACAACCGTGACCTCGGCCGCCTCGAGGTCGACCTGGAGACCTTCGAGCGCGTCGCGGCCTCGATCCCCGCGGCCGTCCGCGAGGAGGTCACCCTGATCGCCGAGAGCGGCATCGCGACGGGCGCGGACGTCGCCCGGATGCGCGCGGCCGGCGCCGACGCGCTGCTGGTCGGGTCCGCCATCATGGACGGCGACGTCCGCGAGAACACCGAACGACTGACGCGTCCGGAGGACGGAGGCCGATAGAGCGATGGACACGACAGACGCGGAGACGAAGTTCGGCCCCTACGGTGGCCAGTACGTCCCCGAGGCGCTGATGCCCGCCATCGAGGAGCTGACCGACGCCTACGAGCGCTACGTCCTGGAGAACGAGGACGGCTTCATGGACGAGTTCCGCGCCCGGCTGCGGGACTTCGGCGGCCGGCCCACGCCGCTGCAGCACGCGGAGCAGCTCTCCGAGCGCTACGGCGTCGACGTCTACCTCAAGCGCGAGGACCTCCTGCACGGCGGGGCGCACAAGCTCAACAACGCCCTCGGGCAGGTCCTGCTGGCGCGGTACATGGGCAAGGAGCGGGTCATCGCCGAGACCGGCGCCGGCCAGCACGGCACCGCGACGGCGATGGCCGCCGCCCACCTCGACGTCCCGTGCGAGATCTACATGGGCCGCCACGACATCAACCGCCAGCGGCCCAACGTCTTCCGGATGCGGATCAACGGCGCCGCGGTGAACCCCGTCGACGTCGGCCGCGGGACCCTCAAGGAGGCGATCTCGGAGACGATGCGCGACTGGGCGACCACCGTCGAGACGACCCACTACGTCATCGGCTCGGTCGTCGGCCCCGCGCCGTTCCCGGCGATGGTGCGGGACTTCCAGGCCGTGATCTCGGAGGAGATCCGCCGGCAGTCCGCCGACACGCTCGGCGGTCCGCCGGGCGCGATCGTCGCCTGCGCCGGCGGCGGCTCGAACACGATGGGCGCGTTCGCAGAGTTCGTCCGGGAGGAGGGGGTCGACCTCTACGCCGTGGAGGCGGGCGGGTCGTCGCTGTCGGTCGACGAGGCGGCCGGGGTCGCCCCCAACTCCGCGTCGCTGTCGATCGGCGAGGAGGGCGTCCTCCACGGGGCGCGGACGAAGCTCCTCCAGGACTCCCACGGGCAGATCATGGAGTCCCACAGCGTCTCCGCCGGGCTCGACTACTCGGGGGTCGGCCCCGAGCTCGCCCACCTCGTCGACGAGGGGCGGGTCAGGCCGGTCACCGTCGACGACGACGCGGCGCTGGAGGCGTACCACCGGCTCTCGACCGAGGAGGGGATCATCCCAGCGCTCGAGACCGCCCACGCGCTCGCCTTCCTCGAGGAGGTCGCCGGACCCGACGCCGACATAGCCAGCGGCGCGTCCGTCGAACTCCCGGAGACCGTGGTCGTCAACGTCTCGGGTCGGGGCGACAAGGACCTCGAGTCGGTCATCGAGGAGACGGACCGGCGATCGCTCGCCAACGCGCCGACGATGGAGGTCTTCGAAGGATGAACCGGGAGTCGGGTGACGGAGGGGACGGAGGGGACGGAGGGACCACCAGCCTCGCGGACGCCTTCGACGAACCCGCGTTCGTCCCGTACCTGGCCGCCGGCGACCCCGACTTCGAGGCGTCGCTCGAGTACGTGGAGGCGCTCGTTCGCGGGGGTGCCGACGTCGTGGAGCTCGGGCTGCCGTTCTCGGAGCCCATCGCCGAGGGACCGACGATCCAGCGGGCGGTCGAACGGTCCCTCGGGGCCGGGATGACCCCCGAGCGGTTCTTCGAGTTCGTCGAGGCCCTCGACGTCGACGTCCCCCTGGTCTGCATGACCTACTACAACCTCATCTACCAGTATGGTCGGAGCGAGGCGCCACGCGCCTCGGACGCGAGCGGTGAAACCGCGAGCGAGGACGCCGAGCCGGTGCGGCCGTTCGTCGAGCGCGCCGCCGCGGTCGGCATTCAGGGGTTCGTGGTCCCGGACCTGCCGGCCGAGGAGGCCGGCCCACTGCGGGAGGCCTGCGACGAGTTCGGCCTCGACCTCGTCTTCATCGTCGCGCCCACGACGCGCGGCGAGCGCCTCGAGCGGATCATGGAACTCGTCTCGGGGTACGTCTACGTCCAGGCCCGGCTGGGCGTGACGGGCGCGCGGGCGGACGTCTCCTCGCAGACGACCGAGAGCCTGGCGCGACTGGCGGACCACGACGTCCCGAAGGCCGTCGGCTTCGGTATCTCCGACGGCGAGCAGGCGGCCGCGGTCGTCGCCGCCGGCGCCGACGGCGTGATCGTCGGCTCGGCGCTGGTCGACGTGGTCGCCGCCGGGATCGAGTCGGGTGCGTCCGTCGCGGAGACGGCAGCGGAGCTGGAGTCCCTCGCCCGGGAGCTCAAGGAGGGAGCGCTCGCCGGGGCGCAACGCCGGCCGCGACCGGAAGGAACATGACCGGACCTCACACACCACCACGTACCATGACCACGGGAGTCGCTGCACGGCTCGACCGCGTCGGGACGGACGGCCGCTACGTCGTCGTGCCGATGGACCACGGCATCACCCTCGGGGCGGTCACGGGCCTGAAGGACATCGAATCGACGATCGATGCGGTCACCCGGGGGGGCGCCGATGCGGTGTTGACCCAGAAGGGCATCGCCCCGCGCGTCCACCCGAACCTGAACGGCGCGGGCTACGTCGTCCACCTCAACGCCTCGACCGTCGTCGGCCCGGACGCCAACGACAAGCGGATGACCGGTTCGGTCACGTCCGCCATCAGGGTGGGCGCCGACGCCGTCTCGCTGCACCTCAACGTCGGCTCGAACCACGAGCGCGAGCAGATCGAGGCCCTCGGCGCGCTCACGGACGAGGCCGCCGAGTACGGGCTGCCAGTGCTGGCGATGACCTACGCCCGGGGGCCGGACGTCGACGGTGACGACCCCGAGGTGCTGGGCCACGCGGCCCGCCTCGGCGAGGAGCTCGGCGCCGACCTCATCAAGACCGGCTACAGCGGCGACGCCGAGAGCTTCGAACACGTCTGCGAGTCGACCCGGCTCCCGGTGCTCATCGCCGGCGGCTCGCCCAGCGGCGACCTCGCGTCGCTCCGGGACGTCCGCGGCGCGATGGACGCCGGCGGGGCCGGCGTCTCGATGGGCCGCACGATCTTCCAGCACGACGACCCCGAGAAGATGGCGCGTGCGGTCTCGCTGGTGGTCCACGATGACGCCTCCGCGGAGGACGCCCTGGAGCGATCCGGGCTCGCCGTCCAGGCCTGAGCGGAGCCCTCGACCGTCTTCGTCGTCACGACCTCCAGGACGTCCACGGTCCCGGACCCGACCGAACTCACCAGCCCGATCGTCACACGGGGGCAGCACCCTGCCGAACGGCCTCACCTCCAAAACGCCCTGGAATGCCGCACGGCCTCGCCTCCAAAACGCGCTCGACTGCCGAACGGACTCGCCTCCAAAACGCGGTCGACTGCCGAACGACCTCGACTGCCGAACGCCATCCAACCGATCTCCGCTCATCGACCCACCTCGAATCGACGCGGGCGGCCATCGTCGAGTCACCGGCCTCCGG
>SLIW01000016.1 GCA_007135435.1 Natronomonas sp. | reverse complement strand
TGGATGCCCAGGAGGTGTGGCCGTGTGGATGCCCAGGAGGTGTGGCCGTGTGGATGCCCAGGAGGTGTGGCCGTGTGGATGCCCAGGTGGCGGAGCCGGATGGATACCCAGGAGGTGTGGCCGGATGGACAGTCCGAATCCGGCATCCGGAAGGACCATGGGTCACTGACCGCGCACGGGTGGAGCGTCGGATTCATCCGCCACCCCCGAGTAGGCGGCCGCAGTGCCGGAGACCGAGCGAAAGCGGGTGGACATGACGAGCGGGGCGATCACCCCCCGGCTGGCCCAGCTAGCCTGGCCGCTGGTGCTCGGCAACCTCCTGCAGACGTTCTACAACCTGGCGGACATGTTCTGGGTCGGGAGGGTCGGTCCGGACGCCGTCGCCGCGGTGTCGTTGATGTTCCCGCTGTCGTGGATGTTCGTCTCGACGGCGATGGGCATCACGGCGGCCACAATCGCACTCGTCTCCCAGTACGTCGGTGCGGGTAACGACCGCCGCGCCGACCGGGTGGTGGCCCAGACGGCCCTCCTGACGGTGGCGGTCTCGACCACACTCGCGGCGCTCGGCTGGACCTTCCGCCACGAGCTGTTGACGCTCATGGGCGCCGAAGGGGCGGTCTTCGAGGAGTCCCTCGCCTACATCGAGGTCATCTTCTTCGCCCTCCCGCTGACGTTCCTGTTCTTCGCCTTCCGGTCGTCGCTGCAGGGCGCCGGCGACACCAAGACGGCGATGTGGCTGGTGCTCATCTCCGCCGGGCTCAACGTCGTCATCGACCCGTTCCTCATCCTCGGGTGGGGGCCGTTCCCGGCGATGGGCACCCGCGGGGCGGCCTGGGCGACGTTCATCGCCCGGGCGTTCGCCACCGCCGCCGGCGTCTACATCCTCCTCCGCGGTGGATTCAGGGTCAAACTCCACCTCCAGGACCTCTCACCCGACGTCGAGATCCTGAAGAAGCTCGTCGGGATCGGCTACCCGGCGACGATCGACGGCTGGGCCCGGAGCTTCGCCGCGGTCGTCATGGCCGCGTTCGTCACGCCGTTCGGGGTGGCCGCCATCGCGGCCTACGGCATCGGGGTCCGGCTGATGTCCGTCTCCTGGACCGTCGCGGGGGCGATGGGCCAGGCGACCGCGACGGGCGTCGGCCAGAACCTCGGCGCCCAGACGCCCGACCGCGCCGCGCGGGTCACCTGGGTCGGCGCCGCCAGCACGATGGGCCTCCTCTTCGCGGCGGCAGCCCTCTGTGTCGCCTTCCCGGAGTTCATGATCGGCATCTTCATCGACGACCCCGAGGTGATCGCCGAGGGGGTCTATTTCCTGTGGATCATCGCGCCGTTCTGGGCGTTCTTCGGCGGGACGATGGTCGTCCAGGGGGCATTCCGCGGCGCCGGCCAGACGAAGGTCGCGATGGCGCTGTCGTTCCTCTCGCGGTGGATCTTCCGCGTGCCCGTCGCCATCGTCCTCGCGTTCACCACCGTGACGGTGCCGGGCACCGCCATCGTCCTCGACGTCGGCCCGAGCATCGGCGTGTGGGGCATCTGGACGGCATTCTCGGTCGGCGCGCTGGCCTCCTTCGTCGTGGCCGTCCTCTGGTTCCGGCTGGGCCGGTGGACCGAGGGCGTCATCGAGGACGAACACCGGGGGCCGGCGACCGAAGAGCCCGAGATGGACGCCGACGACTGATCCCACGGTCGGACCGGAGCGGTCGTGGACCGATAGCTGACGGTATGCTATGGTGCGGTATGGTGCGGTGCGGGTGCAGCACGATATGGGACGATACGGGGGGTGCGGGTGTAGCCCGGTGTGGAACGATACCGGGGGTGCGGGTGCAGCACGACGTAGGACGATCCGGCACGGGACGCGTCGCGTGGAGGCGAGTTCTGTGCGGACGCCCGAATCCGGGAGTAAACGTCAATACGGATCCGTGCTGTGGGGTAGCGTATGACGTCGGAGGAGTTCAAGATCATCGACCAGAAGGTGGGGCTGGTCGGGGCCACGGCGCTGACGGTGGGTAACGCCATCGCCATCACGATGTTCCTGCTGCCGGCGCACCTCCTCGCCGACGGGGCCGGGCCGTCGATCGCGCTCGCGGCGGCGCTGACGGCGGTCCCGACGGTGTTCTCGATCCTCCTGATGCTCCAGCTCGGCGGGGCGATGCCGGCAGCCGGTGGCGGTTACGTCTACGCCTCCCGGCTGATCGGCCCCTTCTGGGGGTTCGTCCTGCCGTGGATCTCGATCCCCGCGGTGTGGCTGGGCCTGGTCTACACCGGCTACGGGTTCGCCGAGTACGTCCGGTTCTTCCTGCCGCTGTCGGTCCCGCTCGGGCCACTCGAGGTGCTCCTCGGCGTCGCGACGGTCACCGTCCCGGCGGCGAGCATCGAGCTGTGGATCTGGGTCGCCGTCGTGCCGTTCCTCCTCTTGAACCTCCTCGGGATCCGGCCCGTCACGCAGATCCAGCTGCTCCTCGTGGCGATCATCATCCTCGGGATGCTGCTGTTCGTCCTCCCGGGTGCCGTCGTGGTCGACACGTCGAACTACACGCCGATGTTCCCGGAGGGCTACGGCCCGTTCGTCGTGGCCATGGTCTCGCTGTTCATCGGCATGTACGGCTTCGGGCTGGCGCTGAACATCGGCGAGGAGATCGAGGACCCGATCAGGAACATCCCGAGGGTGATCGCCCTGAGCACGGTCGTCGGCGTGACGCTGATGGTGGGCACCGTCGTCGTCGCCGTCGGCGCACTCCACTGGACGGCCTGGGCCGGCGTCGAGGCCGGCATCTCCTACGTCGCCCTCGAGTTCCTGCCGTGGTGGGCGGCGGGCGTCGTCGCGTTCGCCGCCATCGTCGGGGCGCTGACGACGATCAACACGATCTACGTGAGCTTCTCCCGGCTGGTCATGCGGGCTGCCCGCGACGAGATCCTCCCGGCGTCACTGGCGGAGGTCCACGACGGCCTCGACAGTCCCAACCGCGCGGTCCTGCTCATCGGGGTGCCCCCGATCTTCCTCGTCCCGCTGGCCGGTCCCGACGCCCTCCTCAACCCGGTGGTGATGTCAATCGTGCTCTCGCTGGCATTGCTCCTCAGCATCGTCTTCCTCGCGATCGCCGCCTTCCGTCTGCCGAAGGTGTTCCCCCAGCGGTACGAGCACTCCTTCTACCGGCTGCCCCGGCCGGTCCTCTATGCCTCCGTGGCCGGCGGCGTGATCGTCCCGACGATCTTCTGGGCGCTCCTCATGACCCAGCACTTCCTCGTCGGCGCCGCCCTCCTCGCGTGGCTCGTGGTGGGCTACCCGGTCTACCGCTACCGGATCTACCGGTACGACAAACGGGGCGTCGACCTCCGGGCGCGGATGAAGTACCTCCACGAGCACGAGCGAGAAGCGGCTGCGGCGGAAGGGGGCGACTGACGGCGCCGACTCGTCGGGGCCCGGACCATCGACGTCCCCGGGCGGCTGGTCGGCCGGCGTCGGCTGCTCGACCCGTCACCAGGTACCGCCGACCTGGCGTCCCAGATCTACTCCAGCATCGGACCTGCAGGGCCGGACCTCGAGGAGCCGGCACACACATAACCGGTGGACCCGAGGGTGACACACTGAGGCGACATGACGGATTTCGATACCGACCTTGCCCTCCCGGCGCGGTCCGACGTCGTGGTCGTCGGCGGCGGCGTGATGGGGACGAGCACGGCCTTCTTCCTGGCGGAGGACGGGGACAGGAGCGTGACGCTGCTCGAGAAGTCCCGGCTCGCGGCGGGCTCGAGCGGGGACTCATCGGCCATCATCCGCCACCACTACGGCGACGAGGCGATCTACACGGAGCTGGCCTGGTGGAGCCACGGGTTCTACCGCCGGTTCGCCGCGGAGACCGGCGCCGAGCTCGCCTACGACGACGCGCCGCTCGTGCGCTTCGCCTCCGAGGGCACCCCGAGCGGTCGATACGCCCGCGACGGCTACGAGGTGCTCCGCGAGCGGGACATCCCCGCCTCGGCGTACGCCGGCGACGAGCTCGTCGAGCGATACCCGATGTTCGACGTCGACGTCCGGTACGACCTC
>SLIW01000317.1 GCA_007135435.1 Natronomonas sp. | reverse complement strand
TGAAGTCCCGCTGCATCTCGACGGTGTTCTGGACGAAATCCTGGGTCTGTTCGATCGTGCTGCGCTGCATCTCGAATACGATGCTGACTGGCGAGTTGTGTTGACTCATCGTAACTGAACAGAGGCGCCGGAGGGGCTTAAGTCTTACCTTTCAATACCATCTGTCACCATCTGATGGCATGAAGACCCAAAATTTTCCCGGGAACGGTCGAAACCGTCGTGAGGGACGCCGATGGTCCACGGTCTGTGGACCGGTCTTCGAGCGGTCGTGCGTGCAATCGGTAACGATTGGGCCGCGTGTCGAACCGGTTCGATGTGATCGTGCGTGGAACCACTTCGAAGCGAAGTGCCTGCTGTTCAGCGGCACACTATCGTGGTCGTCCGGGCGGTGAGGCACCCGTGAGATCGACACGGAGGTTCGTCGCCCACGCGATCGTAAGACGACGGACGCAGGCGTCGGTGCGGTCAACAACGGCAGGCGAGGCGTCGGTGCGATCGAAAACGGAGGATGAGCAGCGAGACCATCGAACCGCGTCGACGCGGTGTCCGACGACGTCGGTGACTGACGATTACGGTGCCTGCCGACTACGGACTCAGGCGCTGGCGGTCCCGGGGGAAGAGGACGGCCTCGCGGATGTTCTCGAGGTCGAGCATCGTCATCACGAGGCGCTCGGCGCCGAGGCCCCAGCCGGCGTGCGGGGGCATGCCGTACCGGAACATCTCGGTGTAGTACGCGAACGCGTCCGGGTCGAGTCCCTGCTGTTCGAACCCCTCGACGAGCCGGTCGCGGCGGTGTTCGCGCTGACCGCCGGAGACGAGCTCCATCCGGGGGTGCATCAGGTCGAAGCCCGTCGACACCTCGGGGTCGTCGTCGTGGTCCATGATGTAGAACGGCTTGATCTCGGCCGGCCAGTCGGTGATGAAGTAGTGACCGCCGACGTCCGCGCCGAGGGCCTTCTCGCCCTCCGTCGGGAGGTCGTCGCCCCAGACCAGCTGCTCGTCGAGCTCGCCGGTCGCGTTGATGCGCTCGATGGCCTCGTCGTAGGTGAGCCGAGGGAACGGCGTCTCGGGGACCGAGAAGCCCTCCGCGAGCTCGAGGGCACCGAGCTGGTCCTCGCAGTGCGCGGCGACCGCCTCGTAGGCGGCGACGACCACCTGCTCGCAGACGTCCATCGCGTCGTGGTCGTCGCAGAAGGCGCCCTCGAAGTCGATGGAGGTGGCCTCGTTGAGGTGGCGGGGCGTGTTGTGCTCCTCGGCGCGGAAGATCGGGCCGATCTCGAAGACGCGCTCGATGTTCGAACCCGCGATCAGCTGCTTGAACAGCTGCGGGCTCTGGTTCATGAACGCCTCCCGGCCGAAGTACGTGATCGGGAAGAGCTCGGTGCCGCCCTCGGTGCCCGTGGCGACGATCTTCGGGGTGTTGATCTCCGTGGCCCCCGCCGTGCGGAACGCTTCCCGGACCGCACGCAGTATCTCCGCGCGCACCTCGAAGACCGCCTGGCCCTCCTCGCGCCGAAGGTCGAGCGTCCGGTTGTCCAGCCGGGTCGACAGCTCCGCCTCCACCTTGCCGGAGGGGTCGAGCGGGAGCTCGGTGTCGGCGCGGGCGAGGACCTCGACCGACTCCGGGACCACCTCGACGCCCGTCGGCGCGCGGGGCTCCTCCTCGACGCGCCCCGTCACGGCGACGACCGACTCCCTCGAGGCGCCGAGGCCGGTCTCGACCAGCTCGTCGTCCATCGCGTCCTTCTCGAACTTCACCTGGATCCGGCCCGTCGTGTCCCGGAGGATGAGGAAGGCGATACCCCCCAGGTCCCGGATCTCGTGGACCCAGCCGGCGACCGTGACCTCGTCGCCGGGCTCGGCGTCCGCTGTGTACGTGCGGTCGTCCATACCCCGGATTCTCGTGGTGTCCCCTTAAGCGCGGCTCTTTCGGTCCGGGCGCCCCTGGCGACGTCGACGGCCAGTGGCCCCGGTCACCTGACGTCCAGTGGTCCCCGCCACCGCAGGCGTTTCCCCCATGTACCAACCCCCGGACCTGACCCGTCCGTCGACGACGGTCGAGGGACGAAAACCGCACGACTGCGGTGGGTTCACCGACCGTACCAAACGGCCTTTTGGGGTGGGTCTCCTCCGAACGGTCATGAGCGCGACTGCAGCGGCACAGGCAACCGACCTCACCGACAAGCAACGGCGCATCCTCGCGTACCTCCGCGAGGAGGGGCGGATGAAGACCTACTTCAAGTCCCGGCTCATCGGCGAGGAGCTCGGGATGTCCGCCAAGGAGGTCGGGACCAACATGACTGCCATCTGCGAGGGCGACTTCGACGTCAACGTCGAGAAGTGGGGTTACTCCTCGGGGACGACCTGGAAGGTCAGCGTCTAGACGAGTCAGAGGGCGATTACGGCGTCGTAGTGTCCGGGTTTCCCCGACGAGTACGTGGGGCTAGTGGTTCTGGGAGCCGAGGACTCGATCGAGGGGTCCCGACGTCCTCGTCCGGCTCTCCGGAGCCGGGGACTGACCGCGGAGCCCTCCGAAGCTCTCCGAAGCCCTCGACCGGCTCGACTTCCGGGACTCACGGCTCGCTTCGTTCGCCGTTCGTCTCCGAGGTTCTCGCTCGCTGCGCTCGCTCCGAACCTCGCTATCGCTCGGGGACGGGCGGCGAGCACGCGCCACCTGAGCAGACCGCGGACTGGAGGAACGAGCGGGCGAGCGCGCAGAGGGCTTCCGAGGGATTCCTGCTCGATGCCGTTCTCGCTTAAACGGTCTCCTGAGCTCGCCGACGATACTTCCTTCCAAACAGTCATCTCATCGGTCGACGAATCGTCCGGGTCCCGCACCTATCCCCGTGGTTCGTAGCGGAGGAACTCGTCGGCGTCACCGGCGAAGGCGACCGCGTCCTCGCCGAAGGAGTCGGCGTACCGGACCACCAGCGTCAGGAGGGTCTCGGGGCGCTCGACCCGGTAGCCGTCCTCGCGGCCGAGCAGCCCGGCCCGCTCCAGCTCGGTGGCGTACTTCGAGACCGTCGATCGGGAGACGTCGGCGGCGTCGGCGATCTCGCTGCCCACGGCTTCCGGGTTCCGGAGCAGGTGGATGAGCATCCGCCGGGGCGTCTCACGGCGGAGGTAGCCGAGCGCGCGCTGTTCGAAGTCGGAGAACCGCCCCGCCGGGAAGTAGCGCTTGTAGTCGCCGTCCTTGCGGTGTTCGACGGTCCCGTCGCGTTCGAGGCGGCGGAGGTGGTGCTGGGTCTCGCCGGTGCCCAGCTGGAGGTCGTCGCGGAGCTTCGAGAAGTGTGCGCCCGGCGTCGCCGCCAGGTACCCCACGATGGCGCCGCGGACGTCGCTGTCGTCGTCGGCCGACGAGAGGCCCACGAGCGGGGTCGTCGCTCCCAGCGCCGCGAATCGCCTGAGCGTCGCCCGCTTGCTCTCGTCGACACCGCCGTCGGTCATCGTCCACACGTTGGGTGGCGACGTTCAAAACCGCTTCGTTCGGCGCGACGGGCTCGAGTAACAAACACGAACCCGGTAACGTCGTGCGGTAACCATCGCGTACTCGGTCGGAAAGCGGAGGCTATTACGTGTCCGTCCCGGGTAGCGATCCCGTTTCGCGCTCAGTTCTGCTCGGTCTCGAGGTCCGCTTCGGGGTCGCTCTCCGCATCGTCGTCGGAACCCTGGTCCTCGGTCACGGTGGATTCGAACTCCTCGTCGACCCCGGACCCGAGGTCCTCGTCCATCTCCGCGATGACGTCGTCCGGGTCCTTGATGTCTGCCGGGTCGGCGCCCTGCTTGATGGCCTGGGCCTCCTTCTCCATCTCCTCGACGTCCATCTCCGCCTCCTGGTCGATCTGGCCGAGGATCTCCTCGATGTCGTCTAGGCCGAGGAGCTCGCGGGTCTCCTCGTCGAACTCCAGGGTCTCGAGCAGCTCGCCGTCGGTCGCGACCTCGCTCCCGGTGAGGTGCTTGCCGTACCGGGCCAGGAGCGACGTGAGCTCCTGCGGGAGGACGAACGTCGTCGACTCGCCCTGGCCGATCTCCTCGAGGGTCTCCATCCCC
>SLIW01000110.1 GCA_007135435.1 Natronomonas sp. | reverse complement strand
CGGCCTCGCCGACCCGGGGGACGAGTCGACGCCCCGCGAATGGGACGAGGTCCTGGACTACGACCCCGACATCCTCGTGGTCGCGCCCTGTGGCTTCGAGCTCCCCCAGACGTTCGAGAACCTGGCTGATCTGACCGGCCGCGACGGCTGGCACGGACTCCGGGCGGTCCGGATGAACCGCGCGTACGCCATGGACGGCCACCACCTGACCAACCGGCCCGGTCCCCGCCTGGTCGACACCCTCGAGGCGCTGGCCGGGCTGATCCACCCCGACCTGTTCGACCAGCCCCCGAAGTGGGCGGTGCGGTCGCTGGCCGACCAGCCGGGGTGAGAGCCGCCGGCACGATGGTCCTCGAGATTCCGACTGCGATCCGCGACGAGATCGTCGCCCACGCCCGCGAGGGGGCTCCTGCGGAGGTGGTCGGCGTCCTCGCCGGCGAGCGCGGCGCGGATCGGTCCCGGGTGCACCGGGCGCATCGGGCGGATAACGTGGCCGAGACACCCGGTTCGCGGTACGAGATCGCGCCCGCGGAGGAGCTGGCGCTGCTCGAGCGGATCGAGGACGACGGCCTCGACGTCGTCGGATTCTACCACTCTCATCCCCGCGGACCTGCCGAGCCGAGCCCGACCGACGCCAGGCTGGCCGCCTGGCCCGGCCACTCCTACGTCATCGTCTCGCTGGGCGGCGACGACCCCGTGGTGGGGAGCTGGCGCTGGACCGGGGACCGCTTCGAGGAGGAGCCGCTCGAGCTCCGCTGATCGGGTAGCTGTCGGTTGGCTCGCCCGCCTTTCCTTCACGAGAGACCGAGTTCTGTCGTCGACGTCCATCGGGTGGGAACAGTCGGCGATTTCGTCGGAGAATCGTCGTTCGCTGGTGAGCCGGAGCTGTCTTCGGTGTCCAGGACGAACGACCCATCACGGAGGAAGCCGATCGCCGATGCATATCGGTCCCGCCGCCGGCTGTCCTTCCGACGGCGCGGCTCCAGTTCCCCATGATCCCCTCGCTCTTCCGTCGGTGCCCGTCGTGTGGCCGGCTCCACTGGCGGCGCCGCTTCGCGACCGTCCGGACGGACGACGGCCACCGGATGGCCGAGTGCCCCGACTGTGGCTGCCTGATCGAGACGACGAGCGAACCGTGGCTCACGTGAGCGACGACTGTCCACTCGAGATGCACCGCTGTATCTCGACCTGCGTGACGGCATCGCGCTGATCCGACCCTGCTGCTTCGACCCCACCGCTTCGACCCCACCGCTTCGACCCCACCGCTTCGACCCCACCGCTTCGACCCCACCGCTTCGACCCCACCGCTTCGACTCGCTCCAGATTCGGCCCCGCTGAATCGATCCCCCTGATTCCACTCTTCGGACCCGTCCCTCAGCTCCGTATCGAGCAGGTCGCCTCGTACTCGACGTCGTGGATCGACTGGATGCCGCCGTCGGCACAGACCGGGCAGTCGGGTCTCGGCTCGACGGTGATGGTGTCGAAGGTCATGTCGGCGGCGTCGTAGAAGATCATGCGCCCGTCGAGGGTCTCGCCGAACCCGAGGACGAGCTTGACCGCCTCGGTGGCCTGGATGCAGCCGACCGTCCCCGGGAGGACGCCCAGGACGCCCGCCGTCGCACAGTCCGGGACGGTCCCGGGCTCCGGCGCCTCGGGGAAGAGACACCGGTAGCAGGGCCCCTCGGGCCGCGCCTCGAAGGTCGTCACCTGGCCCTCGAACCGGAGGATGGCGCCGTGGGCGAAGGGGACGCCCGCGAGCGTGCAGGCGTCGTTGACGAGGTAGCGGGTCTGGAAGTTGTCGGAGCCGTCCACGACGACGTCGTACATCTCGAGGAGCTCCTCGACGTTGTCCGCGGTGACGCGGGTCTCGTGGGTGCGGACGTCCACGTCGGGGTTCTGCCCCTCGACGAACTCGCGGGCGGAGTCGACCTTCGGGCGGCCGACGTCGGCGTCGCCGTGGATCACCTGCCGCTGGAGGTTCGACCGCTCGACGACGTCGTCGTCCGCGATGCCCAGCGTGCCGACGCCCGCGGCGGCGAGGTACTGGATCACCGGCGAGCCGAGGCCCCCGGCGCCGAGACACAGCACCGACGCGTCGAGCAGTCGCTTCTGGCCCTCCGGCCCCACCCCGTCCATGATGATGTGCCGGGAGTACCGGTCCAGCTGTTCGGCGTCGAGCGAGAGGTCGGACATGCCCGCCGCTAGCGGTCGAGCCTATATAGCCGCGGGGGTCGGCCACCTGGACGACCACCCGGACCATGGCGTGGTCGACCCGGAGGCTACGGTCGTCCCGGAGGCTACCGTCGGCCCGGAGCCTAGCGTCGGCCCGAACTCCCGGATCCCGTCCCGGACTGAACCGCGAGGACGTCGCGGATCTCGGCGTCGAGCGTCGCCTCCAGCGACCGGTCGGCGGCGAACGCCTGCAGGGTCCGCACCAGCGACTCCCGGGGGAGCTCTGCCGCGCGGACGGCCAGCTCCCTCGCCCGTTCCTCCGGGTCGTCGTCGAGGGTGTCGACCAGCCCGGCTTCGGCCATCTCGCGCCCATCGAAGGGGCCACCGTCGAGGGCGAGACGGATCGCCGTGCCCCGGCCCACGAGCTCCGGGAGGGTCCGCGTCGCCCCGTTGGTCAGGGTGATCCCGAGCTCGAGCTCCGGGAGCCGGAAGCTCGCGTCGGGCGCCGACATACGGACGTCGCACCCGCAGGCCAGCTCCAGGCCGGCGCCGACGACGTGTCCATCCAGGGCGGCGACCGCCAGCCCGTCGTAGGCGAACAGCGCCCGGGAGGCGTCCTGGAGGGTGAGGAGGAGCGCTGGGTGACCTCCGTCGTCATCACCACCGTCGCGCCGGTTCGACCCGGCGCCACCACCGTCGTCTCGGAGGGTGGCCTCCTCGAGGTCGATCCCGGAGGAGAACGCCCCGCCGTCGCCACGGAGGACGACCGCTGCCGTCTCGCCCCGGGCCGCACGGAGCGCGTCCGCGAGCGCCGCGAGCAGCTCGCGGTTCAGCGCGTTGTAGGTGTCCGGTCGCGAGAACGTCAGCACGTGGACGTCGCCATCGGCCACGCGCTCGACCGTCAGGGGCCCCGATGCGTCAACGTCACCCTCGCCTTCGCCCTCACCTTCACCCTCTTCCTCGCCCTCGCCCTCACCTTCACCCTCGCCGGGTCCACCCGCGGGCATGGCTCAGGCGTCGTCCTCCGGGTCGAACTCGAGGGCGACCGAGTTCATGCAGTAGCGCTCCCCGGTCGGGTCGGGGCCGTCCTCGAAGACGTGCCCGAGGTGGCCACCGCACTCGGCGCACAGTACCTCTGTCCGACGCATGCCGTGACTGTTGTCGGGTCGAGTCTCGATGCGGTCGTCGTCGACGTCGGAGAAACTCGGCCAGCCACAGCCCGATTCGAACTTGGTGTCGGCGTCGAACAGCGTCGCTCCACAGCCGACACAGGCGTAGGTACCGTCGCCTTTGTGGTCGACGTACTCGCCGCTAAAGGGCGGTTCGGTGCCGGCCTCACGGAGGACGTGGTACTCATCGTCCGTGAGTTGCTCGCGCCACTCGGCGTCGGTACTGGGGAGGTCCGTAGAGTCGTGGCCCATGGGGGCTAGGACGGCCTGGACGCGTAAGTGTCTATCCGCACCCGTCGCTGGGCTCGGCCTACCGTTTCGTGATAATGTTTGTACTGTTACAGTTCGGGCACTGTGTCATCCGTCCCAGGCCGGGGACGTCGATGCGTACCCACTGGTCGTCGCCACCGGGAGCTTCGAACCCGCAGTTGAGACAGCGTGAGTGCTCGAGCGTCTGAGATTCACTCGCCATACGCGCCACCACGACACGAGATACCATATGCCTTTCCCGAAAACGGCTTAGCGTCGCATCTCGGCGCCGACGGCCGTCCTGATCACACGGGCGAGCCCGAGCACGGCGACGAACGTTCCTGCGAGGATGAGACCAGCGAGCAGAAGGACGCCCAGGGCAGTCGCCCCGAACTCGGGGTGAGAGAGGAGTGGCGTCGTGAACTGATAGCCGAAGACGGCGACGAGCACCCCCGCAGCGATCCG
>SLIW01000305.1 GCA_007135435.1 Natronomonas sp. | reverse complement strand
TGCACGATTGTTTCTCGATAACGGAGCTCATCACGTACGAAGACCTCGGCTTCTGCGAACAGGGCGAGGGGGGTACCCACGTCGAAGAGGGCGTGCCGGCGCTCGACGGCGCACAGCCGGTCAACCCCTCCGGGGGATTACTGTCGAAGGGTCACCCGATCGGCGCGACGGGGGTCGCCCAGATCGCCGAGATCTACGAACAGCTCCGCGACGAGGCCGGCGACGTCCAGGTCGACGACCCCGAGGTGGGCCTCCAGCACAACATCGGCATCGGGAGGAACGCGACCGGGGCGGTGAGCTGCGTGAACGTCTTCGACATGGGCTGAATTCGCCGGCGGCGCTCCAAATTCATTCGCCGGCGGCGCTCCACATTCCCACGTGTGGTCTCACCGTGGTATCTGCTCGAACCCGAGGGTTCGGAAGTCGCCGTCGTACGCGAACACGTGGTCGACGTCGTGGTCGCGCATCTGCGAGGCACTCAGGTGGTCGGTGAACGAGATCTCGTGGTCGTCGTACTGCTCGAACGTCTCGCGGGCGGATGTGAACCCATCGTCAGTCTCCCGGAGAACGGTCACGTGCGCAGAATCGAGAGTCCGGTCGAGTGCGGTCACGGCGAGTTCGTGTGTCCCCTTCGAGAGCAACAGCGTCGCGAGCTCGTCCAGGACGTACGTACTGGTGTAGAGCGGCCGGTACGGGATGTCGTTGGCCCCGACGGCGCCGAGGAAGGACGTTGCCGTCTCGTGCTCCTCCGTGCCCCGGTGGAAGTAGGGAAAGAGGCCGCTGGTGTCCAGGAAGAGTGCGGTCGGCCCCTCGGCGGTGGGACGGAACCGCTCAAGGGACGTCATTCGTAGAGATATCTCTCCGTCTGCCGCGCGGTGAGGTTCTCGCCGTCCTCGACCGGTGGGTCCTCGCCCGAGAAGAACGGGTCGTCCGGGTCGTGGAGTCCCTCCCTGTCGGCGTACTCGGTCGCGGCACGACGGAGCGCCTCCTTCAGTGGGATGTCCTCCCGCTCCGCCACCCGACGCAACTGGTCGTACTCGCGCGCCGAGAGTTCGGTCTGGACGACCTTCGTCTCCTGATCCATGGCCATGTCTATTCGCATGAACATGTACCACCCCCGAATATAAATATCCGTCTTCGATGGATGGCGCGGGGGTCGATCGGAACGGCTCCCGGAGCGCCTCACCGCCGCCGTCGCGCCACGCGCTCCTCGGCGGTCTCCCGCGTCACGACCTCGTACAGCAGCGCTCGCCCGCCGTCCGCTTTGGGACGCAGGATTCGCCCGAGCCGTTGGGTGAACTCCCGCTCGGAGCCCGACCCCGAGAGCACCACCGCCACGTTCGCGTCGGGGACGTCGACGCCCTCGTCGAGGACGTTGGCGGCGACGACCCGGGAGTAGTCGCCGCGGCGGAACCGCTCGAGGATCTCCCGGCGCTCGGCGGCCGGGGTCTCGTTGGTGATCGGGGGGAGCAGGAACCGCTCGGCGAGGTCGTAGACGAGGTCCGTGTAGGCGGTGAAGACGATGACGCGATCGTCGCGGTGGCGCTCGAGGATCTCCGCGAGCACGGCTACTTTCCGCTCGGCGTTCATCATCACCTCGCGGGCGCGCTGCTTGGCCAGCAGCGCCTCCCGGGCGCGGGGATCGGTCCCCGAGCGCTTGACGAGCTCCTGGTAGTCGCTCCCGCTCCGGAACTGGATGCCCGACGTGGCGAGGTAGTCGGTGAACACGCCCTGGTGGTCCTCGTAGCGCTCGCGCTCCTCGGGGGTCAGCTCGACCTCGAGGCGCTTGATGTCGTAGGCGGCGAGGTGCTCGCCAGCGAGGTCGTCGGCGGAGCGGCGGTAGACGACCGGACCGACGAGTTCCGCGACCACCTCGTGAGCGTCGTCGGGGCGCTCGAAGGTCGCCGTCAGCCCGAGGCGGGCGGGCGCCGCCAGCAGCCGGGCGATATCGCGGTAGCCCTCGCCGCCGAGGTGGTGGACCTCGTCGAAGACCAGCAGGCCGAACCGGTCGCCCAGCTCGTCGGCGCGGAGGTACGCGGAGTCGTAGGTGGCGACGGTGATCGGCCCGAGGCGCTGTTCGCCGCCGCCGAGCCGCCCGATGGCGGTCCCCTCGTCGGCGATCGCCGCGCCGAACTCCGCGTCGAGCTCCCGCTCCCACTGCTCGAGGAGGTCGATCGTCGGGACGACGACGAGGGTCGGCGTCGCCAGGGCCGCCATCGCCGCGACCGCGACGACGGTCTTGCCGCTGCCGGTCGGGAGCTCGAGGACGCCCCGGTCGTCCGCCTCCCGCCACGCCTCGAGCGCCTCCTCCTGGTAGCTCCGGAGGGCGTAGTCGGTCTCGAGTCTCCCGATGGCGGGGAGGTCGAGGACGTGGTCGTCGACCGTCAGCGCCCGTTCGCGACACGCGTCGACCAGCGGCCGGTACTGGAACGCGGGTGCCCGACGGCTCTGCGAGCGGGGGTCGGACCTGACGTACACGAGGTCGTCGAGCGACGACGCACCGTCGCCGTCGATCCGGATCGTCCCCTCGTCGTAGCGGAGCGTGACCACGGGAACCCGTCGGCGTCCCGGCGGCTTAACTCCGGTGTCGCCTCGATCCCGTCGCCTCCTGGGACCTCCATCCCGTCGCCTCCTGGGAAACAGATTTTTCCGGCCGACCGCCGTCAGCGTCTGGTGGGACCATGGCCACGAGTTACAGCGACTTCGTCGGGGAGGTGCAACACCGCATCGAGGCGGGCACGCAGGCGGAGGCCGTCCGGACGACGCGGGCGGTCCTCACCACGCTCGGCGAGCGTGTCGACGAGGGCGGCGCGACCGACATCGCCGGCGCGTTGCCGATGGAGGTCGACCGGTACCTCCTCGAGGCCGACCACGGCCAGCGGTTCGGCTTCGACGAGTTCGTCGACCGGGTCGCCGCCCGGCTGACCTACGAGGACCTCGACCTCGACGCCGACTACGGCCGACCGTCGACCGTCGACCGTAGCGAGGTCGTCTACCGGATCCAGGCGGTCGTGGCGCTCCTCGCCGAGATCGTCCCCGGTGGCACCCTCGCCAACGTGGAGGAGCAGTTCCCCGGGGAGTTCGACGACCTCTTCGCGTTCGTGGACGTCGAGACGGCACCCTGGGAGCAGCGCCGCGAGACGGCACAGGGACAGCACCAGTGATCGTCCCGGGGGCTGCCACGCCCGTCCGAAGCCGGACGGGGTGATCGCCAGGACGCATCCTCGAGCCGATAGCACACCCCCGCCGCGTTTCTCAATCCTTATTGCCGCGGATGGGCACCCTTCGGACATGAGCGACGAGCAGGGAGAGACCGTCGATCCCTCCACGGCCATCGACGACGACCGGGCCGCGGGTGCCGAGGTTGCCGAAGGTGCCTCGGGGGACGAGTCGCACGCCGACGAAACCGCCGCAGGCGAGAACAACGCCGATGCCTCCGCGTCGGCAGACGTGGACGCCGACGGATCCACCGTGGACGAGACGGCCGCCGACGAAACCGACCGCGACGATTCCCAAGGCGACGATACCGATGGCGACGATACCGATGGCGACGGAACCGGCGGTGACGAAACCGACGGTGACGAAACCGGCGGCGACGGAGTTGCTTCCGACGAGACGGGAGACGAAGACGATGACGATGCGACCGTCGAGAGCGCGGATGAAGACGACGCTGCGGAGCGAGCGGGCCTCCCAGCCGTCGAGAAGGTCGTCTCTCTCGACGAGCTGGAGGCGTACGTGATCGAGAGCGACCCCGAGCGGGTGGCGACCGACCTGGCGGCCCTCCGCGAGGAGGCCCGCGAGGGCGGGGAGGCGGTCGACGAGGTCGAGGAAGAACGAGACCACCTCGAGTCACGACTGAAGCGCCTCCAGGCGGAGTTCCAGAACTACAAGCGCCGGCAGGAGCGACGGCGCGAGGAGGAACGCGCCCGGGCGACCGAGTCGCTCGTCGAGCGGCTGCTCGAGGTCCGGGACAACCTCGGGCGGGCGCTGGAGCAGGACGACGACGCGGACATCCGCGAGGGCGTCGAGGCGACGTTCCGCCAGCTCGACGAGGTG
>SLIW01000499.1 GCA_007135435.1 Natronomonas sp. | reverse complement strand
GTCCACGCGGGGGTCGTCCTCGAGCGCCTGGACGTCCGCGCCGGCGGCCGCGAGGTCGGCGGTCCACCACTCCGTCGTGTAGGAAGCCGGGGCGAGGGGCTGGTTGTTCTCGACGAACTCGCCGTAGTTGACGAGGTACTCGCCCAGATCGAGGATCCGCTCGACGCCGTTCCGGATATCGAGCGCCTCCGCGGGATCGTCCACCCGGCGGACGTCCCCGTTGGCCAGCCTGACGGTCGGTCCCTCGATTGAGTCGACGGGGACGACGCCCGCGGCCTTGCCCGGCCGCTCGGTCTTGATCTGGGTCCCGGTCGCGAGGAAATCGTCGATCAGGTGCATCGTCGCCGGGTGGACGCCGGCGGTGGCGAAGCCGTGGTTCCGCGCGCGGCCGTACCGGAGGCGGAAGCCCCCCGCCTCCGATGGGTGGCCGAAGACCGGTCGACCGGCGATGAGGTCCCGCAGGTACTTCTTCGAGGGCTCGGGACGGGGCGGGCCGACCGGTCCATCGGTCTCGGGCTCTCCATCCTCGTCGGCGACGGGGGCGTCCGTGTGGTCGTCGTCGACGTCGACAGCGCCACCCTCGTCGCTTGCCTCATCGGTATCCCCGTCACCGGCCTCATCGGTATCCCCGTCACCGGCCTCATCGGCACCCCCCACGACGTCGTAGGTTCCGTCGATGAGGGCCTGGAGCCAGGGCCAGTCCACCTCCGCGAGCTGCGAGGTGTACCGCTGGATCTTCGGTGCCTTCTGGGCGATGCCCTCGCCCAGGACGAGACACATCCCGCCGCGGGCGTTGTTGGTGTCGACCCGCTCGAGGTCGCGGAAGCCCGAGACCTCCTCGTCGCCGGTCGCCTCGCCGTCGAGCATGATCGGGAGGTTCCGCGCGATGAACTTCGCCTCCGCGTCCGACGGGGCGTACTGGAGGCCGGTCTCGCCGTCGTAGAGCGCCAGCTCCTCGGCGTACCGCTCGACCTCCTCGGCCCGGGGCTTGTACTCGTCGATGCCGATGAGCGTCCGGGTGTAGTCGGCGACGAGCACCGACAGGGCCTGGGCGGTGCCCCCCGCCGACCGGATCGGCCCGGCGTAGTAGATGTTGACGAACTCGGTGCCGTCGTCGTTGTGGAGCAGCTCCACCCGGTCGATCCCCTCGATGGGCGCGGCGACGACGCCCTCGGTGAGCAGGGCGACCGCGGTCCGGACGGCGCCCTCGACCTTGCCGGCGCGGGTGTCGTAGTCGCCCACCTCGCCGGCGGCGAAGTCCGTCGCCAGCTCCAGGGCGGCCTCCTCGCGGGAGAGCGACGGGTCGGCCTCCATCTCCCGGACGCGGTCGGCCACCCCTTCGATGCCGAGGATGTTCTCGACCCGGTCCGCCATGTCCCTGGCGACCGGGATTTCCACGTCGTCGGTCGGGTCGCCACCGCGCCGGCGGGCCTCGCGGGCCACCGACAGGGCGTCGTCGAGGCCGGCCTCCAGCTGCGAGAAGTACCGCTCGTCGTCGTCACGCATGGCGGTCTCCTGGCCGCCGTCGGCGAGTCCGCTCCCCTCGTCGTCGTTCGCGGGCATCTACAGCGGCCAGCGGTCGAGATCGGTTACCGGGTCGTGCGTCCGCTCGAGACGCCCTTCGTCGTCCGCGACGTCCCCGATCTGCCCGCGCCAGTCGCGCCAGTCGCGCCAGTCGCGCCAGTCGCGCCCGTGCGCCAGGCCCGCGACGTACCCCCGTGCCCCCTCGACGCGCTGATAATCCATGACGAGGACCACGTCGGGGGTCGTCAAAAAGCTGTCCGCCTCCACCGTCGCGGAGGTGGTTACTGGGAGCGACGTGTCGCCGCCGATCGCCTTCGCTCTCGTCGTGTCGACTCGACCTCGATCCCCCTCCCCATCGGCCACCCGGGCTACCGCCAGTCGTGGACGTCGACCGCCGCCTCGACGGGTACGGCGAGGTAGGCCTCCTCTCGACAGAGCTCGGCGATGATGAGCCGCTCACCATCGGTGTCGCTGTCGACGGACGCCATGACCTCGCACTCGGGAACCGCCGTCGGGGTGGCCGAATCCTGTGCCATGAGAGTGCATAGCCAACAGCCGGTATATAACGTTGACGATGAGACACCTTGGCACACGACGTTCCGAAAGCCCTATATCGGGGGCCTCGAGGCGTCTGGAATCCGCTCGGGAATTCACGGTTTCGGGAGGGGGTTATAAATCCCGGTGGCGATCTGTCCGATCCGTCCTCACCGATCCGACATGAGATGTGTGGAGCCGTGGGAGGCCACGGGCCCGACCCGGAATGAGGCCCCACCCGGTCAGGAGAACTTGTGGACGGTCAGGTCCAGCGTGTCGAGGTCGACGACGGGGGCGTAGCCGGCGTCGGGGTCGATGTTGACGCTCCGCTGGAAGTCGGTCTGGGCCTGCCAGCACCCCGAGTTCACCGCCAGGACGTTCCGGTACTTCCCCCAGCCGAGCTTGTGCACGTGGCCGGTGTGGAAGACGTCGGGGACCTCGTCGACGACGAGGTAGTCCCGCTCCTCGGGCGCCAGCCGGGTGTGGCCGCCGAACTGGGGGGCGAGGTGTCGCTTCCGCAGCAGCTGGTACATCGCCCGGTGGGGCTCGTCGTAGCTGGCCTTCTCCGCGGGGAGCTCCGCGATGACCTCGTCGAGGGAGACGCCGTGGTACATCAGGACGGAGACGCCCTCGACGGTGACGACCGACGGATTGCTCGCGATCCGGGCGTCGTGTGCGGTCATGATCGACCGGAGCTCCTCGTCGAACCCCGGCTGGGGTTCGGCCAGCCGGACGGCGTCGTGGTTGCCGGGGATCATGACGATCTCCATGTCGCCCGGTACCTCCTTGAGGTACTCCGCGAAGGCCTCGTACTGCTCGAAGATGTCGACCACGTCGAGCTCCTCGTCCTGGTCGGGGTAGACGCCGACGCCCTCGACCATGTCGCCGGCGATCAGGAGGTACTCGACGCGGTCGGCCGCGTCGGTGTGGAGCCAGGAGGCGAAGCGGTGCCAGGCGTCGGCCATGAACTCCTGGCTGCCGACGTGGACGTCGCTGATGAGCGCCGCCTGGACGTGGCGGTCGGCGGTCGACGGCCGGAAGGTCCGCGGGACGTCCGGGAAGTGGAGGTCGTCGACGAAGAGGACGCCCCCGTCGTCGGACAGCGTCCCGTCGACGGCGATCACCTCGTCGTAGAGCAGCTCGTCGACGTGCTCGGCGACGTCCCGGTCCTTCAGCACCAGACAGGGGAAGACGCCGGTCGTGTCCTCCAGTTCGATCAACCAGTGGCCGCCCTTCGTCGAGCGGAGGTCCGAGACCATCCCGACCATCCCCGCGTCGCCGCCCCCCGGACTCGCCTCGAGCGCCGTCGCGTTCCGGTGGTTGACGCGACCCTTCAGCGTCCCGGCGAGCCGCTCGTAGCGGTCCCGGAACGTCGCGACGAAGTCGGCGTACTCGCCGGTCCCCGTGGAGCGGCCGGTCACGTCGTTGGCGATGTCGGCCGGCGGTGGCGACCGATCCGCACGGTCGACCCGTTCCACCGGCTCCGCATCGCCGATCGACGCTCCGCGGGCGCCGCTCGCTCCCGACCCACCACCGGTGGCGCGATCCACTCCAGTACCAGGCTCCGAAGCCGTACCAGCCTCCGAAGCCGTGGTCGTCTCTTCGGTCGCGACTGTCTCCCCTTCATTCGCGGACTCCGCGACGACGGCGGCGGACCCCTCCGTTTCGACTGGAACCCCACCCCCACCGTCACTCGATTCACTCCCAGACTCTCCACCTGAAACGAGGGGGTCTCCCGTCGCCGACACGTCGTGAATATCTTCGCTCCCTCGGGGTGAATCCGCTGAACCGACCTCTCTTTCGAGTGGGATGTTCCCGGCCCGGCCCTCGGGAGAATCGTCTCCACCCTCCGATCCCGGCGCACCAGCCTCAGCCGCTCTCGTCGACATACCGCCGCGCCGCCCCGAGCGGCCGTCGACCACGGGTCGCACGTCATCGACCGTGAGCTTGAACGCGTCCTCGGGCGCCCCATCCACGGCCTCCTCCAGGGCCGCCGCTG
>SLIW01000388.1 GCA_007135435.1 Natronomonas sp. | reverse complement strand
GTTGACCACGATCTGGTTGGCCGCGATCGGTTCGTTGAACGATAGATCGAACGGAACGGTCAGATCCACGACGACCGTTTGAGGATCGTCTTCATCACACCGCTGTTCGAGGCCGCCTGCCGAGCGCTCCTCAAAGAACGCTTCCCAGCCCTCGCAGTACCGGCTCTCGACCTTCACGAAGACGGCGCCGTCTTCGAGCGGGTTGTTTCTCGTGTCGTCGGTCGCATTCGGGTAGATGGCCTCGTCGACCGTCGCCGAGGAGATCGTCCCGGTCGGCCGTCCACTTGCCCCTCCATCACCAGCGACTCGGATGATCGGGTACGTGAGCGTGAGACTCCGATAATGATATTCCGGTGGGGAGACCATCCTGCTGGAATCACCTTGTTTCCGCCACACTCCACCACCCTGATAGGCGACTTCAGCGTCCCCGTTCCTGTAGATGACCGCACCATAGCTCTCGTTGTAGATCTCCTCTCGGGTGCCACCCTGTGGTTCGATCAGCACGGCGACTTGCCCCGCTTCCTCGTCCACCAGCACGTCTCCCGAAGACGCTCGTCCGAGCGAGAACCGCTGGTTGCTCGAATCGCCCAGGCCGACCAGACTGGCCTTCGAGCTGAACTGCGACATCGAATTCTCCATCTGGGCCGTCTCGGCCTCGTTCTTCTGTTCGTCGACGAGCGCCGCCCCAGTCGCGACCACGACAGTAATGACCGCAAGCGAGAGTCCGACGATGAGTATTAACCCCACCGGACTGGCTAACCCACGCTCCTCCATATCGTAATAAGTAGCTTTTTTTTAGTATGAATCTACTGGCCGATTCAACCCTCGATACCTCGTCGACGTGTGCCACACGAGCGGAACAACTGGTTGAACCAGGTGACGACTATACGGTCCCTCTGTCTTATACTGTGATGTTGGCGGATACGGGAAAAATGGGCAACGTATTCGCGGCTTAGAGGCGTCTAAAATGGACTGTCGACCGTCCTGGAAACCGATGAAGGTTATCAGTCAAAGAGAGATACTCTCGGACAGGGAAATCAGGTTAATATGATATAAACACTTATCACGGGTTTGAAGGAACGCTTAAGTCGATTGACTATGCTATACCACCCCACGATGAGCGAGAAACAGACACTGAAGGACGTCGACCACACACCGCCGGTCGGCGAGTCCGTCTCGAACGTCTGGGACCGGGGTGCCGAGGGCGCCGACTGACCGGACCGACCGAAAAATAGTCCCAGCTGCATAGACCACCTATCGCCAGGAGCGGTAGCGAAGAAATCTTCTCCCACCGTTTCTGTCGCCCGCCATCCAGGTAGCCGCGACGTTCAAGGCAGCGCCCTCCTATTCGAGGATATGGACACCGATGCCGATGCCGACCCCGACGCGGGGGCCGAGGCGACCCCGGAGCCGACCATGGACGTCGACACGGAGGAGCTGGTGGCGTCGTTGACGCCCCGCGAGGAGAACCGCGCGATCAAGTCCTACCAGAACACCGTGGCGGTCGCCTGTCCGGCCTGCGAGGAGCCGTTCGACGACCTCGTGGTCTGCAAGGGCAACCCGACGAGCCTCAACCTCTCGAAGCAGCTCGACCTCTGTGTCGGCGTCGAGGGAGGGCGCGCGTTCATCTTCCCCCACCGACCGTAGTCCAGCGCTCGAGGCCCGGATTCGGATTCGGATTCGGATTCGGACCTAATCACCGTCGCCCGAGCCGCCTGTCTCGGCGGCCCTGGGTTCGCCTTCGGATGCGTCGAGATCTGTTTCGGACGACTCCCCGTCGTCGGCCGGCGCCCACGGCCCCACTCCCAGGAGGTGTCCTGCGGCCCACCCGATCAGCAGCGGCGTGACGATGGCCAGCCCGCCGAGGCCGACCCACCGCGATGGCGGTGGCTGGAGTGCGAGGTAGACGAGGTAGAGCGAGCCGAGTATCGGCCACGATCTGCGCAGGAGCGCCATCGCCTCGGAGAACATACCCGCCGTTCGTCGGCCGACCACATGAGGGTGTCGCGAGAGCTCCAGGCGCCTCCCGACGGGGGTCACCGTGCGAGCAGCCGATCGACGATGGACCGGTCGACGCCACGCTTGGCGATGACGACCGGCGGATCGGACTGGCGGGCCACGGCCTCTGCGACGGAGCCGACGACCCGCCGTCGCCGGAACAAGCCGCCCTCCCTGGTGGCCCCGAGGACGACCAGGTCGTGGTCAGCCGCGGCGGCGACCAGGCTCGCCTCGACGTTGTCCACCGCCCGGACGGTCGTCTCCACGTCGACGTCGTCGATCGAGCTGGCCGTCGTCTCGACGAGCTCCCGGGCGGCGTTTCGGTCGGCCTCGTCGGGGTTCGGCGGGAGGTAGCTGACGACGGAGACGGTCGCGGCGTTGGCCGCGGCGATCGCGCGGGCCAGCGCGGCGCCCGCCTCGGCGTGGCTGCCCCCGACAGTCGGGAACAGCACCCGTTCGAGGCCGTCGGCGGTCGTCCCGACGCGCTCGACGTAGACGTCACAGGGCGCGGTGCGAACGACGGGGTCGACGGTCGTCCCCAGGACCACGTCCGAGGCGCTGGTCCGGCCGCGCCAGCCGAGCAGGACGGCGTCGGCGTCGGCCTCTCGGACGGCGCGGAGCACGGCGTCGGAGACGTCGTCGCTCACGAGCAGGTGCCGTCTGACCGGCACGTCCTCCAGGAGGGGGAGCGAGGCGGCTCGGTCGAGGAGGGCCCGGCGGCCGTCGTCGAACGCCTCGCCGATGTGCTCGCCGGTGAACAGCATGAACGGCGAGTTCGCCGGCTTGTGGACGACGCTGACCAGGACGATCTCACCGTCGTTGCCGCGGGCGACGTCGCGGGCAGTCCGCAGCAACTGCTCGAGGTGGGCGGGGTTGGCGAGCGCGACGATCAGGGTGTAGGGGGTCGGGGCCTCGCGCTCGTCCTTCAGGACCGTCCGGACGTCGCCCATCGCCTCCATACCTTCGAGCCCTGCGCATATCAATACCCGTGGGGACCGGACACGGGGTGACCAGGTGGGGTACCGGCACGGGCTGGCCCGGGATTATCCAGGAACGATAGCGACACACCGCCACCATCAGACGGTCCCGGTAGCGAAGCTGACCGCCGCGTAGAGCCCGTAGCCCACGACGAGGCCGAAGATGACCGAGCCGACCCACGCCAGGGCGGTGACCACCAGCTTCCGCTCGCTGACGGTCTTGCTCCCCACCGCGTAGCCTGTCGCGGCGATCGCGGCGATGAAGATCTGGTTGAACGACATCGGGAGCCCGAGGAAGATCCCGACCTGCGCGATGACGAACGAGGGGACGAGGATCGCGATAGAGCGTCTGGTGCCCAGCGCGGCGTAGTCCTGGGTGAGTGCCTTGATCATCCGGGGCGCCGCCATCCAGGTCCCGAGGAGCATCCCGAGCCCGCCGAAGATCAGCACGTGCGTGATCGAGACCCCTCCGATGACGCCCTCGAACAGCGGGAGGAGCGGCCCGACGGCCAGGCCGACCTTGCCGCCCCCGGCGGTGAACGCCACGAGCCCGCCGAGCGCGAGCAGGAACCGCCGCTGGGAGCCGACGGGATCGCCGACGGCGTCCCGGTAGACGATAGCGCCCCCCGCGGCGGCGAGCAGCAGCGTCACGCCGAGCATCCCGAGGAGCGGCGGCCCGGGGAGCGCCGCCCCGGCCGTCCCCGCGAGGGACGTCGCCTCCCCCGCCGCGCCCAGGAACAGGAACTCCATGTTCGCTACCACCGCACCGACAGCGCCGGCCAGCAGCGGCACCGTCACCCGCTCCGGCACCGCGTCCCCGCGAAGTGCCTTCGTGATCACGTAGACGGGCGGAGCTACGGCGATCGGGGTCACGAGCCAGTAGGCGACGAGCTCGGTGTAGGTCCCCCAGGCGGGCTCGCCGCCCATCGACAGGCCCACGCCGACGATGCTCCCCGTGATGGCGAAGGCGGTGGCGATGGGGTAGCCCTTGAAGACGCCGGCGGCGATGTACGCCGACGCGATGAGCAGCGCCACCACGGCGGCCAGCGGCGACAGGGTGACCCCCTCGATGAGCCCCGCGCCGATG
>SLIW01000321.1 GCA_007135435.1 Natronomonas sp. | reverse complement strand
CTTGTCGACGTCCTCGAGCTCCGCCTTGCGGATGATCTTGATCACGATCTCCCGCAGCAGGCTCGGCTCGAGCATCGGCACGCCGTCGCTGATCGGGTGGACGAAGTAGTGATAGCCCTCCTTCTCGATGATGGGGGCCTCGAGCAGCGACCGCCGGAGCTGATCCATGCCGGAGGTGTTCGACGCGGGGGGGTAAAAGCTACCCGACGTAGCGGGCGCCAGTAGATATCGATCGTCCGGACCCGGCGGCCATGTGGTCAGCGCTTAGCACTCGTAGTGCAGCGGTCAGCAGTCAGGGCTCATGGCTCAGCGCTCAGGGCTCGAAGCTCGGCGATCAGAACTCGTCGGCGAGCCGCTCGGCGAGCACGGCGGCGATGGCCGCCTTGCTGCCCACGTGCTCGTCGACGGCCTCGGGGGAGACGAAGAGGGTCCGCGTCCCGTCCTCGCCCATCACGGCCGCGTCGTTGGCCACGACGAACGCGAGGTCGGCCCGCTCGAGCGTCTCGCGGGCCCGATCGACCAGCGTCTCGTCGTCGACGTCGGTCTCGACCTTGAAGCCGACGATGGGGAGGTCGGGGTGGTCGGCGCGGACCTCGTCGATGAGCTTGGGCGTGGGCTCCAGCTCGAGGGTCAGCTCCCGGCCGGAGGAAAGCTTCTCCGGGGCTGTCTCGACGGTGTAGTCGCCGATGGCCGCCGCGGAGACGAGCGCGTCGGCGTCGGCGGCGACCGACCGGACCGCCTCGAGCATCTCCGCGGCGCTCTCGACGGAGAGGACGTCTGCGTAGGGCACCTCCGGGCCGTCGTGGACGAGCGTGACGTCGGCGCCGCGGACGTAGCAGGCCTTCGCGACCTCCCGGCCCATCTTCCCCGAGGCCCGGTTCGTGAGGAGCCGCACGGGGTCGATCGCCTCGCTGGTCGCGCCGCTCGTCACGACCACGTGCCGGCCGTCGAGCGGGGCGTCGCCGACCGCCCGGGCGACCCCCAGGACGATCGCCTCCTCGGTGGCGATCTTGGCCTTCCCCTCCTCGATCCTGGGGTCGACGAAGCCGACGCCCCACTCCTCGAGCGTCTCGATGGACGCGAGGACGCCCGGGTGGTCGTACATCGGCTCGTGCATCGCCGGCGCGACCACCACCGGGACGCCGGCGCCGAGGGCCGTCGTGGCGCAGGTCGTCACGGGGGTGTCGTCGATCGCCGCGGCGACCTTGCCGACGGTGTTCGCGGTGGCGGGTGCCAAGAGGAGGACGTCCGCCCAGCCGTCGTGGCCGCACAGCGCCACGTGCTCGACCGCCCCCGTGAGCTCCGTCACCACGGGCTGTTGGGTCGCGAACTCCAGCGACCACGGGTGGACGATCCCGCGGGACGCGTCGGTCGTCACCGCCCGGACCGCGGCGCCCTGCCGCCGGAGTTCGTGGGCGAGTTCGACGGTCTTCACGGCCGCGATGGACCCCGAGACCCCAAGCGCGACGTTGACGCCCTCGAGCATCGACGGACGTTCGACCCGCCGCCTTAAAAACCATCGTGGCCGCTCGTGGCCCGTCGCGAGTCTGCGTGCGAGGCGACGACCGCCGGCGATTGCGCGCCGGGACGACCCTACCCACGACCCGGCCAGGCGCCGCCATCGAAGGGTCCAAGCCGATCGGTGGTCCAGAGACGACCGATGCGAGCGCGAGACGGACCGAAGGACGACGACCTGTACACCGTCGATCGCCTCGAGGACCTCCCCGAACCGGCGCCGGACGCGGACGTCGTGGTGGTGGACGTCATCATCTCCTCGACGAGCATCGTCCGACTGCTCGAGGCCGGTGCGGCCTACGTCAGGCCGTTCGGGGACGTCGACGAGGCGCTGGCCTTCCGGGAGCGGACCGATGGCGCCATGCTGGTCGGCGAGCAGGGTGGGGAGCCGATCGACGGCTTCGACGGCTCGGTTCTCCCCTCGGTCTTCCGGGAGTACGACCTCGACGGACGGCCCGTCGGCATCCTCACCTCCAACGGGACGCGGGCGGTGGACCGCCTCGACCGCGACCGTGGGGTCTTCGCCGCGAGCACGGTGAACGCCGCAGCCGTCGCGTCGACGCTTCGCGAGCGGGACCGCGACGCCTGGCTCGTCGCGGCCGGTCGCCGGGGGAGCGTGGTCCCCGAGGACCTCGCCGGCGTGGAACTCGTCGAGCGCGCCTACCGCGACAGCCTCACCGACGACGTCCGGACGGTGCTGGCCGAACAGATCCGCCAGTGCGACACCGCCGCCTGGCTGGCGTCCATCGGCTACGAGAACGAGCTCGAGGCGCTCCTGTCGTTCGACTCCACGGACACCGTCCCCCGGCTGCGCGACGGGGTCTTCAGGAAAGACTGAATCGACGACCGCTCGTTACCGGGGGTCGAGCGTTCGATATCGAAGTTCGACCGGGCGGTACTACTCCCCGTCTCGCCGCTTCTCCACCACGCTCGGGTGCATCGTCGGCTGGTCGGGGTGGGGCTCGGCGAACGCCTCGCGCATGACCTCCATCGACTCGCGCTCGCGGCGGCGGCGCTCCTCCTCGTCGATCTCCTCGACGCCGGGCGGGACGTCGTGGCCCCGCTCGGTGAAGTAGCCCTCCGGGGCGACCCAGTCGTGGTAGAACGGGACCGGGGAGTCGTCGACGAGCGTCAGGGCGACCTCGGCGCCGTGGCCGGCACAGACCACCGTCTGGTGTGGCTTCTCGGCGATCCTGCCCGCCGCGTAGAGGCCGTCGCAGCCGGTCCGGCCGAAGTCGTCGACGTCGACGAACGTCTTCGAGCCGCGCCTGGTGAGCCCCACGCCGTCGATCCGCTCCAGGTAGTCCGTGTCCGACCAGGAGGCGACGATCACGTAGTCGGCGCGGAGGTCGTACTCCTCGTCCGCCTCGACCCTGAGCTGGAAGCCGCTCGTGTCCGTCTCCTCGCCTCCCCCCGTCCCACCTGACTCGTCGTCCTCGACCCCCTCGAGGGTGTCCTCCCCGGCACCGTCGCCCAGCGTCTGCAGGTTCGTCACGAGCCCCTGCTCGAAGAGACAGCCGCTCCGGCGTGCCTGCTCCGCGAGGAGGTCGAGGAAGAGTCGGGAGTTGACGCCGGCCGGGAAGCCGGGCATGTTCTCGAGGTGGGAGTTCCGCCGGAGGATCGACTCGCCGTGGTCGAGGACGACCGTGTCCATGCCGGCCCGGGCGGTGAAGATACCCGCCGTCAACCCGGCGACGCCGCCACCGACGACGACCACCTTCGGTGCCCCGGCGTCGGCAGCTGTGTCGGCGTCGGCTGATGTGTCGGCGTCGCCAGCGCCGTCGGCGTCGGCCGCTGTGTCGGCGTCGGCCCCGCCGTCGGTATCGACGTCGTGGTCGGCTTCCGCGTCGACCTCCTCTCCGCCGGGGGGTGCCGGCTTCACGTCGGTTTCGCGCATGGGGAACCGTACGGCAGCGGTGCCTACAAACGCCCCGGTTCGGCACGGCCGAGACTTTTACCCCGGTGCCGCTGTAGGGACTCGCGTGACACGGTACGTACTCTACGGCGGGAAGGGTGGTGTCGGCAAGACGACCTGTGCGGCGGCGACCGCCCTGCGGTACGCCAGGGAGGGGCGGCCGACGCTCGTCGTCTCGACGGACCCCGCCCACTCGCTGTCGGACGCCTTCGACGTCCCCGTCGGCGCCGAGCCGACCCTGGTCCGCGACGACCTCGACCTCTGGGCGGTGGAGGTCGACCCGGGCGAGCGCATCGGGCGCTACCGCGGCCAGGTCAGCGCCGCCCTCGCGGAGCTCGAGGACCTGGGCATCTCCCTCGACGACGCCGACCTCGACGACGTGCTCGAGGCAGGCGTCGCCCCCGGCGCCGACGAGGCGGCCGCGATGGACCTCTTCGTCGACTACATGGACGACCCCCGCTACGAGCACGTCGTCTTCGACACGGCGCCCACCGGCCACACCCTCCGGCTCCTCAAGCTCCCGGACGTGATGGGCTCGGCGGTGGGCAAGCTCATCTCGGTCCGCTCGCAGGTCTCCAGCATCGCCGACACCGTCAGGGGCTGGATGGGTGGTGCCGGTGGCGGGGGCGGGGGCGGG
>SLIW01000209.1 GCA_007135435.1 Natronomonas sp. | reverse complement strand
GTCAAGCGGGCAAATATCGTTGATCAGGG
Organism: Natronomonas sp.; assembly: GCA_007135435.1. Taxonomy (GTDB): domain Archaea; phylum Halobacteriota; class Halobacteria; order Halobacteriales; family Haloarculaceae; genus Natronomonas. The sequence continues at coordinate 4,043 of SLIW01000209.1, read as the reverse complement.
ACGCAACTCGCCCGGCTCCATCGGTCACAGCGGCTCCGCGTAGCGTGTCATAAGGCGGTTCGTTTCACCTGTTCGTCACTATCCCATCCCGTGGGAATGACTTCGATACTATTTGGTTGGTCGATACGTACTAACGGAACGAGACGATACCTATGTCGAGCCAACCTGTGGAACGAGAACTAGACGCGGAACTGTTCGGACAGTCGATACGATTTGGCTACTCGGAGACCTGGATCGCCTACTCGGTGCTCTCGCTGCGCCTGGTGATGGCGTACATCTTCCTGTCGGCGGGCGTCCAGAAGCTCCTCGATCCGACGTGGACGGCGGAGGGGTTCCTGGTCCACGCCGTCCCGGAGGGGAACCCGCTCGGGCCGATGTTCACCGCGATGGCCGAGGGCTGGCTGTTCCTCATCGATCCGCTGAACGTCTTCGGGCAGATCCTCATCGGGCTCGCGCTACTCTTCGGCGTGTTCGTCCGCGTCGCCGTGTTCTTCGGCGCCCTGATGATGCTCATGTACTGGCTGACGCAGTTCGAGGCGGGCCTCCTCGCCGGCCTCCCTGTCGCGAATGGGTACGTCGTCACCTACCATCTGGTGTACGCGCTGATCCTCTTCGGCCTCGGCGCCGTGGGCGCGGGTCGCATCCTCGGCCTCGACGCCAGCCTCGAGGACTCAGACGCCGTGCGCCAGAACCCCTGGCTGAAGTACCTACTCGGGTAACTGGTCGCCTCGATTCGGCCTTTTGAGCTGACGATCCGGGTAGGCAGGCAAGTGCGACGACTCGGGGGCTCCCTGGGTCGGACGGGCGCAGTTACAGTTCGAATCGCTCACCGTCGACCGTCATGTCTGCGTCGAACGCGTCCTCGGCAGGGATGTAGTGCGAGAGGTGGACGAGCCGGTGGTCCGCAGGATCGAGCTCCACGGCGAAATCGCGGGCGCCCTCGATCGTCATGTGCTTGGTCCCGAAGGTCCGGTAGACGCCGTCCCCGTCGGGGTGGGCGCCGCCCAGGGGATGCCGCTCGCAGTGGGTGGCCGGGACGATCCCGTCGACGAGGAGCAGGTCCGCGTCTCGGAGCACGTCCCGGCTGCGCTCTGGGACGTCGTAGTTCGTGTCCCCGGAGATCGACAGCCTCGCGCCCGTCTCGGGATCGACGATCGCGAGCCCGTAGCACAGCAGCGGCGGGTGCTCGACGGGCACCAGCGTCACCTCCAGGCCGCAGGCCTCGAACGGCTCGAACGGCGAGCGCTCGCACACGGTGACGGCGTCGAGGTAGTCGTACCGCCGGTCGATCGTCTCCCCTACGGTCTCGCCGATCACCGGGTCGGTCTCGTCGGCCGCGAAGACCGGGACGTCACGCAGGAGGCGATAGGTGTTGCCCAGCCCGTCGAGGTGGTCGAAGTGGACGTGCGTGACCACGATGGCGTCCGGGAGGTCGACGTCGTGATCGAGGAACTGCTGGCGGAGGTCCGGGCTGGCGTCGACGAGCAGCGACTCGCCCGTCCGCTCGTTGCGGACGTGCACCGAGAAGCGCGAGCGCTCGACGCCGCGCGCACGGGCCTCGCGGCAGGTGTCGCAGTCACAGCCCGGCGTCGGGGTCCCCGTCGTGTCGCCGGTGCCGAGGAGGGTCACCTCCATCGGCGTCTCTCGCTCCCGTCGGATCCCGACTGCTCGTCACATCGCGAACGTTCATCGTGGCCCACCTGTTCACCAGGAGCCACCACCCGGTCGTGTCTTCGAGACGACGGTCGGGCGATTCCTCGAGTCATCGTCGTCTCCTCGTTCCCGGTGCGAGGGCAAAACTCCTCGCCTCGACCGGATTCCGTCGACCACCCGCAATCCATCGGTCACAGACTGGCGGTGCACCGATATCCCACTCAGTCGCCGGTCCGCGCCTTGGATCGACGCTCCCTCACCATCCGGAGGACCGCCCGGTACACCTCCTCCTGCTCGCGGTCGGAGAGGCCACACACCTCTCCCATCACGACCGAGTCGAGTTCGCGTACACCGTCCAGCACACCGCCAAGTTCGACCTCCGCTGTATCTTCGGTCCCGACCTCCGCGAAGACGCTCCGGATCTCCCCGTCCAGTCCATCGAGCGCCCACTCGAGACTGTCGACCGTCACCCCGTCCACCGCCTCGAGGTCCACCACCGGGTACTCCCGGACCTCGTACACCATCCGATCCAGCGCCCCCTCGCCGAGGTTCACCCTGCCCTCCACCTCCGTCACCAGGAAGGTCGCGTAGGAGTTCAGGACCGCCGCGAGCGCGGCATCTGAGCACGAGTTCGATCGGACGGTATAGAACCGGTTGTCGACGAACAGGTTCCAGTCGCAGTACGGAGCGTAGTGCGCGGCGTCGACCGCCTTCGTCCAGAAGACCCGGCCGCGCTTGTCCGGGAGCTCGTACCACCGCCCCCGAGCGGCACACGTCCGTCTGTCCGCGTAGGTGCCGCCTCTCGATGGCTCCCAGGTCTCCCCCCAGCTGACGTAGGCCTCCACCCCTGGGTCCAGCGCGTCGCGGGGGCCGTCGATCATGAGCACGACCTGACCGAGGTCCCCAGGGCGGACGGCGAGCGTATCGACCTCTCGTGGGCTGTGAAGGACGTAGTTCGGGACCCAGGCGGTGGTCTGGGAGGGGTCGAAGTCGATGTCTCCCGTGTCATCTCCGCCCCTACAACCTGCATCGTCCCCGCGTCCGGAAGCCGGGAACACGACGTCGAAGGCCTCCTCCAGCGACTCCGGCTCGCCTTCCACCCGATGCATCCAGTACTCGAGCTCGATGCGGAACAGCGGTTCGGTCTCGTCGGCTCCCTCCCCATGGTCACCGGCTTCGAACCCCTGTGAGGCGAGGGCGGCCCTGGCGTCCGCGTCCGCCGGGTCCAGGAGGAGGTCGCCGGTCGCCTCGTCCACCGCCGAGCGGAACAGCGCGTTCGACGAGCCGGGCCTCGGAAGGTAGAAGAACTCGTTCGCACCGGTCGTGAGGCCCCGCTCGACCTCGCACCTGTCGCCGAGCGGAGTCAGTCGATCTTCTGCGACGTCGAGGAGCTGGAAATAGCAGTCGGGCGCCCGGACGTACGTTCCCCACGTCCCACCGGTGGTGTTGACGGATCGAGTCCCACTGTCACGAAGCTCTCCCTGGGTTCGAGAGACGATCCGCACCTCGTCGGTCGGCGAGTACCCCTCCTCGATCGCGTCGAGGAGCGAGTCCCAGCCCACCTCCCGTTCGAGCCGCTCGGGGCCGCCGTCCAGTCGGACGAACCTGACCTCGTTGTCGTCGCGGGCTACCGGGTCGCTCTCGCGCTCGAGCAGGACGACCACGGTGTTGACGTCCGCCGATGGGATCAGACGGTCCGTCCGCGTCCCGAGGATAGCAACGATCCGGAAGGTGTCCAGGAGGAAGTCCTGGAGGCCCGTCCCGTAGTCGACGTCGAGCCAAGAGTTCCCGACGACCATCCCGAGCCGACCGCCCTCCGTCAAGAACGACGCCGCGTGGGTGATGAAGTATGCGTAGAGACCCGCGCGGTTGCTCATGGCGATGGACTCGCCAGCTGGCCCTTCCAGCGCGACATCGCGGACCGCCGCCTTGTAGTCGTCTGCCAGCGCCTCCTGTCTGGTGTACGGGGGGTTCATCGTGACGGCGTCGAACGTGCCGAGGGGGCCGTCGATCGACAACCCGGTCTGGTCGCCCTCCGGAGCCGCTGGTCGCTCGGCTGCGTCGAATGCCTCCCGGCGAGCGTCCGTCGTCGCGGTCCGCGGGAACGAGAAGAAGTCGTCGACGGCGACGTTGACGTGATCGGCGCCGTCGAGGGGGACGGCGTCCGGCCCCGCGGCGGCGAGCGACAGCGCCGCGAGCTGGGCCGGGAAGCGGTCGATCTCGACACCGTAGACTTGTTCGAGGATCTCACGGTGGTGTCGCGGACGATCCGCCCCATCGGCCGCTCGTTTCAGCTCCGCCAGTCGCCGGTAGGCGGTCAGGAGGAACCTGCCCGTCCCGCAGGCGGGGTCCAGGACCCGTGCGTCCGGGTCCGTGACCGCCCAGCGGGT
>SLIW01000385.1 GCA_007135435.1 Natronomonas sp. | reverse complement strand
GACGAGGTCGAGGTCGTGCGACCGAAGGGCGAGTTGACCGTCTGAGCCGCCATCCCCGAGTTGACCGTCTGCACGGGCATCCTCACGCTGACCATTGGAGCCGCCACCGTCGGGTAGCCCGTCCGCGTCGCCACCCTGAGTTCTTATAGCAGGGCGAGGCAACCGCCTGCGTGACCTGACGAGCCACCGGCGGCCACCCGGACGACTGCGGCCGGCCGCCGGCGCGGAGACACGGCCGCCTGTTCGCCAAGATACCCGTCGAACGATCCCTGGGAGCTTCCAGGGGGCCTTCCTACCGTCTGGCCAGCCGACGCCGGCGGAGGCTCAGGAGACCCCGCTATCGGCGTCACCCGTCTCCTCGATCCGGGCCTCGTACTTCGCCAGCGACGTCTGGAGGGCGTCCTCGGCGTCCACGTCCAGCTCCTCGCAGAGAGCCAGGAGCGCGAACACCGCGTCGCCGAGCTCGTCCTCGGGGACTGACACGGCGTCCGGTTCGGCGCCGTAGTCCGTGCTGGCGCACACCTCAGCAGCCACCTCACCGAGCTCGGCGACGGCGTCGAGGAGCCGGTACGCGGCGGGCGTCTCCAGCTCGTAGGTCTCGACGAAGTCCGCGACACGCGCCTGTGGATCGACGTCTGCGTCCATGGCTGGCGACGCGAGCCGACCCGGGATAAGTCCGGTGCGTCAGCTCGACGTGTTACGCTCGACGCGTTATGCCCGACGCATTATATCCCGACCCGCCCGAACACGACCTATGGAGGTCCTGGGTGACGTCGTCGCTCGCGAACGACGGTCGGGGGCGCCGGCGCTCCGCGTGCCGGCGGTCGGACGGCGCTACGACTACCGGCGGTTCTGTACGACCACCTGGAAGGTCGGGAACTTCCTCCGGTACCTCGGGGTCCGCCGCGGGGTGGGCGTGGCGATCGCGGACGATCCGCTACCGGAGCCCGTCTCGACGTTCTACGGCGCGGGGCTCCTCGGGGGCGTCGCGAGGTTCGGCCCGCCGGAGGCGATCGAGGTGGACGTCAGGGCACTCGTCGTGCCAGTCGAGGCGCTCGGACGGTACGAGTGCCGTCCAGGGACGAAGCGCGTGGCGTACGGCGGTCGGCCGGGGGATCCGACCGTGGCCCACTTCGAGCGGGACGTCTGGAGCGAGAACCCCACGGAACCCCCGGACCGCGTCTCGCTGGACGATCCGCTCCTCCGGACCGCCGGGGGGACCTACACCCACGCGCAGGTCCTCGCGACCGCGACGTCGGTCGTCGACGCGTGGGGGCTCGGCCCGGGGAGCGTCGTCGCGGTCGCCGGGCGCTTCACTGACCCGGGCGTCGTCGCCGCCGGTCTCGTGGCCCCGCTGGTCGCCGGCGCCGAGATCGTCCTGGCCGACCGAGCCGCGGCGGTCGACGGGGACCCCGTCGAGCCCCTCGTGGCGGACGCGGCCGGATGCGACGATGTGGACACCGACGGCGAGGTCGAGGATACGTCCGAGGAGGGTCCGAGGGCGAGTGACGACGGTGCCCCGGACCTACTCGTGGGTGGACCGGAGAGCGACGTGGACACCGACGCCCTCCTCGCCGAAGAGGAGGACTGAGCGGAGTCCGCTGACGTTCCGACGTGGGCGGAGCGCCCGTCGGTTCGGTTTCAGCCGTCGAGTATCGAGTCGAGGAGCTTCGACTGCGCGGCAGAGAGGTGCTCGGAGAACGTCGCGGCGGAGATGTCCAGTTCGGCCGCCACCTCGCCCGCGTTCGCGCCCTTCGGGTGGTCGAAGTAGCCCATCCGGTGGGCGGTCTCGAGCACCTCGAGCTGCCGGTCGGTCAACCGGCCCCGGTCGACGTAGACCAGCGTGTGGTCCGGGCGGTCGTGCGCCGACTGGAGGAGTCGCTGGACGTCGACGGTGGGGTACGCCTCGCGGAGGTCGCCGATGATCGCCTGCAGCGTCTCGATGTCGCTGGCGTGGAAGACGAGGTGGAGCATCCCGTCGCGGGTGCGGACGTCGACGACGGGGCAGTCGAACCGCTCGACGCACTCGCAGGGACACCCCTCACCGAGCGCCCGTTGGAACCGGTAGGCCGACGTCGTCCCGTAGTCGAACACCTCGGTCAGCTCGACGTCGGCCTCGGGCGTGCGCTCGCCGGTCTCGAGGATGAACTCCTCGGTGACGCGTGAGGGCTCCTCGGGACTGACGCTCGTGGTGACCGCGGAGGCGTTCGCGTCGACGGACCGGGCGGCCCGGACGACCGGGCAGCTGTCGGCGGGGTCGACCACCAGTTCAGCGCGGATGCCCGTTCCCATCACGCCGAGTAGATGGCTCCGACACCTAAGTCTGTCCCGGGACGCCAGTCCGTCCGTGTCACCGTCCCTCGTGGGTCTCGGCCGAGGGGCTCCGCCGGTCGCTGACCACGCCGGGTACTTAAAACACCCCGCATACTGAGGGTGCCAGTACGCAACCCCTCGGGCGTTCGATCTAGACATGCACGGCAGCTCACTGCAGCTCGAATCACGCTGGGAATCCCGCACCACCGACGCTCCCCGATCGTACCTGTCCCACGACGAGCCGGACGTCGACTCCGAGACGGTCCTCACGGCGCTCGAGGACGCCGACTGTCGCACGCTGCTGGAGGCGACCGCCGACGAGGCGCTGACGGCACAGGAGCTCGCCGACCGGTGCACCGTGCCGCGCTCGACGACCTACCGCAAGGTCGAGCTCCTCTCCGAGGCGGGGCTGCTCGAGGAGCGCATCCGCATCCGGACCGACGGGAAGCACGCCACGGAGTACCGTCGTGCCTTCGAGGACGTCACGATCTCGCTGGGCGACTCCGGGGGGATCGAGGTCGGCATCTCGCAACCGGCCTACGTCGCGGGTGATTGAGGGTGGCCGTCGCGAGTCGCGCGTGGCGATCGATCCGAGCGCCGGCGCGTCCCGGTGGACCCCTCTGCGACACGGGTCGAAGACCACCGACGGCGAGTCAGCGTGGCGTCCGGTCGTATCGGCCCCGAGTTCACCGAACGGAAAGGGGTCCCGTGACCGCGTCGGTCGAGGCGTTCGAAAAGCCTGCAGTATATATCGACGGGCGTTCTACGCGTCGACGAACCGGCGCTGGACGCGGACGGGCCGCTACACGCGGACAGAGAGACACTCGACCACGATGACCACCTACCTATTCACCTGCCAGGCCTGCGGCCAGGAGATCGAGATCAACGGGCCGATGCGGGAGGCCATCCTCTCGAGTGGGTGTCCGGTCTGCACCGAGTCTGTCGACGCGGCGGCCTTCGAACAGGAATGAGTGGGATGCCCGGGGTGAGTGAGATGTCCGGGGAGGCAGGGATGACCGGTGTGTCCGGGGAGGCTGGTGTGTCTCGGGTCGTTAGCCGCCCGCCCCGCGGTCGACCTCGACCAGTCTCCCGCTGAGGCGCTCGGGCGTGAGCGTGTAGAGCTCGATGTCGAGGTCGCCCTTCTGGTGGGGCCAGATCTCGAACAGCGGCCGCTCGGCCGACCCGTACTGCTCGATGTCCTCGACGGTCAGTGCCGCGGGATCGACGTGTTGTAGCGTCCCGACGGCGACCACGCTCCGGTAGATCTCCGCGTGACCGTCGCCGTCGCCCACTTCGGCGATGTCGACGTCGGCGTCACCAGCGTCGTGGTCGCCCAGGTCGCCGACGCCGACCACGTCCTCGCCCTCGTAGACGACCAGTCGCGCCGTCGGCTCGGAGGCGAGGAAGCGTCGTTTCTCGCTGTCCGGCGTCGAGACCAGTCGCAGGTAGAACCGTCGTCGGCCGGCATCGAATCCGTAGGAGACGGGGATCGCGTACGGTTCGTCGGCACGCGCCAGTGCCAGGACGCCCGTCTCCTGTCGCCCGAGGAAGGCGGCCGTCTCGTCGGCCGACATCTCGGTGCGACTGTCGATTGCCATACCGGAGGGAGCGGCCAGGAGTATTTATGCTTCACCCATTCGGTCCTCACACGGGCGCGGCGGAGACCCGCTGTCCCAGTCGCCGGGACTCGCCGCCGGCTATTACGTCGATCCGGACGAACCCACCGGTATGAACCCAGGGCTCGAACTTCGACGGCCGGAGGGGAGT
>SLIW01000039.1 GCA_007135435.1 Natronomonas sp. | reverse complement strand
GTTTCGACACGGCGGTAACGGATTACAACGGTCCGTACGAGCGGACGGTCGGTCTTCGATTCGTCGAACCGACGCACCAACACACTCGATTAGTGAGGGATTCGGACCGGCCGCTGTCGACGTCCATCCCGGCGAGCGGCCCGTTACGGCCAGTACACGAGGGGTAACGGCCGTCGTCTCAGCGTCTGACGCGGGCCGAAAGCTTATCCTCTTGGTGAACTGCACCTCCCCTAAGTAAGGTCATGAAACTGGCAATGATCGGCTTCGGGCAGGCCGGCGGGAAGATCCTCGATCGGTTCCTCGAGTACGACGCGTCTCGGGGGACAGGAATCATCGGTCACGCGGTGGCCGTCAACACGGCGAAGGCGGACCTGATGGGACTGGAGTACGTCCCAAAGGACAACCGGGTCCTCATCGGGCAGTCCGTCGTCAAGGGCCACGGCGCGGGGACCGAACCCGAGCTCGGCGAGCGGTGTGCGCGCGAGGACATGGAGGAGATCCAGTCGGCGATCGACAAGATGACCTCCAGCGAGATCGACGCGTTCCTCGTGATGGCGGGCCTCGGCGGCGGCACCGGCAGCGGCGGGGCGCCGGTCCTCGCCGAGCACCTCCAGCGGCTCTACGTCGAGCCCGTCTACGGGCTGGGCATCCTCCCCACCCGCGACGAGGGCGGCATCTACAACCGCAACGCGGCGCGGTCGTTCCAGGTGTTCGCCGAGGAGGTCGACAACCTCCTCGTCTTCGACAACGACGCGTTCAAGACCGGCGGCGAGAGCCTGCAGGGCGGCTACGCGGAGATCAACGCCGAGATCATCACCCGCTTCGGCGCGCTCTTCTCCGCCGGCGAGGTCGAGGCGCTCGGCGACCACGTCGCCGAGAGCGTCGTCGACGCCTCCGAGATCATCAACACCCTGGGCGACTACGGCATCACGAGCATCGGCTACGCCAGCGAGGAGGTCGAGACCGAGGAGGACGGTCTCCTCGACCGGCTCCGGGGCAACAGCCGCAACGGCCACGACCTGAACAGCTCCGGGGACGCCACCAACCGGATCACCTCGCTCGTTCGGCGGGCGACCCTGGGCAAGCTCACCCTCCAGTGCGAGGTCGAGAGCACCCAGCGGGCGCTCCTGCTCGTCTCCGGGCCCCCGGACGCCCTCAACCGCAAGGGCATCGACAAGGCCCGCAAGTGGCTCGAGGAGACCACGAACTGCATGGAGGTCCGCGCCGGTGACTACCCGCTCCCTCACGAGGACAAGGTCGCCGCCATCGTCGTCCTCTCCGGGGTGACCGACGTCCCCCGCGTCAAGGAGATGCAGCGGCTGGCCATCGAGGCCCAGGAGAACGTCGAGCAGCTCCGCGCGGGGAGCAAGGAGGACCTCCAGGAGCTCATCGAGTACGGCGAGGAAGATGCGATCTGACGTGGGGCGCACCGCCCCGCCGGAGGAACTAATACCCAGAACGGCCACGGGTCGTCCCGAACACCCATGAGCATGACACTCCTCGCCTACGCCCTCGTCGGCGTGGCGGCACTGCTGTTGATCGGTGGCGGCGTCTACTTCTACCGCCTGCGGAACCAGCCCCAGAACCGGCTCAAGTGACGGGGATGGACGTCCTCGTCCCGTTCGCTGCGGTGGACCCAAAGACCAGGCTGGCGGCCGCACTCGGCCCGGGGGAGCGACCGGTCTTCGCGCGGGCCATGCTGCTGGACGTCTGCGAGGCGATCGCCGACGCCGGCCGCGAGCCGACGGTGCTCGCAACGGACGACGTCGACTGCTCGCACGACGTCCTCGTCGACGAGCGGCCACTGACAGCGGCGGTCAACGACCACCTCGACACCCTCGGGACGCCGGTGGCCGTCGTGATGGCCGACCTGGCGCTGGCGACGCCGACCGCGCTCGAGCGGCTCTTCGACCGTGCTGGGGACGTGGTGGTCGCCCCGGGACTCGGTGGGGGGACGAACGCGCTGGTGGTGCGCCACGAGGCCTTCACGGTCGACTACCACGGCGCCTCGGTCCGCGACCACCGACGGATCGCCCGCGACGTTGGCGCGAGCCTCGCCGAGGTCGACTCCTTCCGGCTCGCGGTCGACGTCGACGAACCGGCGGACCTCGCCGAGGTGCTGCTCCACGGCGAGGGTCGGGCGCGGGAGTGGCTCGCCGACGCGGGCTTCCAGCTCGAGACGACGGACGGCCGGGTCGTCGCGCGTCGATAGGCCAGACTCCCAGAACCTCCGGCAATCGAGCGAGCGTGGTGACGGTCCCGGGGGAGGACATAGTGACGCAACGCCGAGTCCGTTTGTTCCCGAGTCCTCGTGTTCCCGAGTCCTCGTGCGGGGAATCCACGTGGCGCCGAGACCGCGTGGCGCCGAATCCACGCGACCCCGAGGCCTTTAATGCGACGACCGTCCCAACGGCGAACGTGTTCGGTGCGTCCGCGTACGGCGTCGAGGTGACGGTCGACGAGGCGGACGTCCAGCGGCTGCTCCAGGTCGGCCCGGAGGACGTCTCGGCGCCCGACGAGTTGACCTTCGCCCGGAACGTCTTCGTCCCGCTGACGACCGCCTGCCGGTACACCTGCACCTACTGCACCTACTACGACCCGCCGGGGCAGGCGTCGCTTCTCTCGCCTGAGGAAGTCCGCGAGATCTGCGAGCGGGGCGCCGACGCCGGCTGCACGGAGGCGCTGTTCACCTTCGGCGACGATCCGGACGACCGCTACACGGAGGTCCACGCCCAGCTAGAGGCGTGGGGCCACGACTCGATCCACGCCTACCTGCGGGAGGCGTGCGAGATCGCCCTCGAGGCCGGCCTGTTGCCGCACTCGAACCCGGGCGATCAGACCCGCGAGCAGATGGCCCTCGTCGCGGACCTGAACGCTTCCATGGGCGTGATGCTCGAGACGACGGCCGAGATTCGCGCTCACGGCGGCCCCCGGGCGAAGGAGCCGGGCCAGCGGCTCGCCACGATCGCGACCGCCGGCGAGCTCGGCGTGCCATTCACGACCGGCATCCTCGTGGGCGTCGGCGAGGGCTGGCGCGACCGCGCCGAGTCGCTCCTGGCGATCCGCGAGCTCCACGAGCGGTACGGGCACGTCCAGGAGGTGATCGTCCAGCCCGTCAGGGAGAACGAGCGCTGGCGTGGCGGGACGCCGGACGTCGGGACGATTCGCCGCGTGACGGCGATGGCCCGTGCGGCCCTCCCCGAGGAGGTGAGCGTCCAGTCTCCGCCGAACCTCGCGCCCGTCCGCAAGCTGATCGACTGCGGCGTCGACGACTTGGGCGGCGTCTCGCCGGTCACCGACGACCACGTCAACCCCGACTATGCCTGGCCGGCGCTCCGGGAGCTGGAGGCCGTCGCTGACGCGGCCGGCGTGCCCCTCCGCGAGCGGTTGCCCGTCTACCAGCGGTTCGTGGACGACGGGTGGCTCTCGGCGCGGATCGAGGCGGAACTCGACGCCGACTCGGAGGCCGGCCGGCGCTACCGGGCGCTTCTGGAACGGGACGACGATCGGTGACGCTCCATCGGTTGGCGAACAGGGGGCACCCTCGCCTCCGACGGCCCGTGTGCCCCGCTCCCGCCTTGGCGGGCCGCCACAATCTCTCAACGCACACGGTCGGTGGCCCCGTTCTGGCATATAAAGTGAGGGACGACAGTTTGCCCTACAGCAGCGGCGTCCCGTCGGCCCTCGGCCCGAGGGTCGGCCCGATCGGTTCGGCGTTGGGGTCGATCCGCCTGCGCTGCTCGTAATCGGTCGACCGTTCGACGGGGATCCGCCCGATGCTCGAGATCAGGTCGACGTAGTCGCGGAACGAGCGGAGCTCCCCGTAGTCGCCGCCGGCGCGCTTGGTGATCTCCTCGGAGAGGATCGTCCCCATGAAGTCGTCCGCCCCGCAGTTCAGCATTCGCAGCCCGCCCGCGTCGCCGTACTTCACCCACGACGACTGGACGTGGTCGACGTTGTCGAGGAAGAGCCGCGAGACCGCGATCATCAGCTCGTCCTCGTCGACGGTGGCCCCGCCGTCGACCAGCCCGCGGTCGTACAGCGGCGTCTCCTGGTGGACGAACGACAGCGGTACGAACTCGGTGAT
>SLIW01000445.1 GCA_007135435.1 Natronomonas sp. | reverse complement strand
GTACTCGCGGTCGTCGTCGTGGTGGACCTCCCCGTCATCCTCGTCTTCGCCGCCGTCGTCGCCGTTCGCATCGTCACCGTTCGCGTCGTCGGCGTCCGCGTCGTCCGCCTCGGATTCGTCGTCCGCGTCGGCCGGATGGACGTGCTCGTACCCGGGGACGATCTCGTCGAAGTCGTAGCTGCCGCCGACGAGGAGCGACGGTACCGCCAGCGTCTCGAAGGGGTAGAGCCGGAAGTCCCGCCCGGTGCCCCCGGGGAGCCGGGTGTCCGACACCCACGCGCCCGACCGGCCGCCGTCGACCTCGGTGCTCCGACCGACGGTCCGCTCCGGCGTCACCCAGCGCTCGATCGTCACCTCCTCGCGCTCGTGGCGTTCTGCGAACCCGTCCTCGGAGACCTCGTAGGACGTGGTGGTACGCCGGGAGCTGCCCGTCGTCGGCTCGACCTCCAGGTGCTGGACGATCCGGTACCGGCCGGCGGAGGCGAGGACGTCCCGCGCGCCGGAGACGATCGTCTCCGGGACGACGCCGCTCGCGTCGGCGCCGTTCGGGAACTCGAACTCCGGCGCCTCGGGGGTCGACGAGTCGTCGTCCGAGCCCGTGTTCGAGGTGTCGTCGTGCTCGTCGACCTCCCCCTCCTCGCCACCGAGGCAGCCGGCGGCAGCCGCGAGACCGGTCGCCCCGAGGAGGCCGACGAACCGTCTCCTCCTGACGGGGCGGCTCGCTGCCACCTCGTCGGCGTCCCCGTTCGGTCCTCGTCGGCGCCGGCCCTGGCACTGCCCCCGGCCCTGGCACTGCCCCCGGCCCCGGCGTGGCTGCGACTCTCTCCTGCCCGTGCGTTTCGCCATCTACCGGTACGTGGCGCGGTCCGTGTACTTCAAACGTCGATTCGTTCCGACCGGTGTGGACGTCGGAGTACTTATGGCAGGCGCCGGGCGGTCACTACCGCCCGGAGCGACGTGGCGACGCGTGAACGAACGTCGCTCATCGTCGGTGCCATCGACGACGAGGCGACGATCGGGGTATCGCGCCTGGCTACGAGATATCCGACGTTGCAGGGAAACAGCGATTGAACCGCACTTGCGAGGTTCGTCTACCGGTTCGGTTACAGTATGCAGTGCCACCGCTCGACTGTAGAGTACGCAGGGCCACCGCTTGATGATCCATCGCAGGTGTGTTTCGAAGCCGTCGCCCGGCCTGCTCCGCTCTCACAGTCGACGTAAGCCGATCCTGTACGCGGGACCCCCAGGGCCGCGCCGTGGACCCCCCGGCTACAGACGTACAATAATACAAGCGTACATTTATACTACAGGAGGGACGAGTCCCGGACGTGCCGATCACCATCGACGAGTTCGAGTCACGTGGCCCGGGCGGGCGGGAGACGAACGCCGAGCGCGTCGTTCACTTCCTCGCGCGAAACCGGGACAAGGCGTACAAGGCCGTCGAGATCGTCGAGGCGACCGACGTGAACGAGAACTCGATACACGCCGTGCTCCACCGGCTCGAGGAGCGGGGGCTGGTCCGTCACCGTGAACCGTACTGGGCGATCGGAGACCTCGATGCGGTCCGCGAGGCGGTGATCTTCGGCGCCACGGCGGAGCATCTCGACGACGAACTCGGACCGGAGAGTCGCGACGAGTGGCTCTCCGCAGCCCGAGAGGGTTCGGAGAACGAGGAGTGACGGGTGCGACGCCGGCGTTCGACGAGCTCGAACGAGGGCACGTCGTCCTCGCACCCGATCCGTTCGGCGCGGACGACGACGACACGCGGCCGTGGGTGGTCGTCAACAACGAGCACCATCCGTTCGACGGACAGCAGTACGTCGTGATGGGGTTGACGACGCGAACGTGGTACGACGAGCGGATCCCACTGGCGGACGAGGACTACGTGCACCGGTCGGCTCCCCACGAGAGCGCAATCGTCCCCCACGCCGTGGCCTCCGTGAACCCGCGGTTGATGACCGACTACGTGTGCCGAGTCCGGAGCAGTCCGCTCGATCGAGCTGTCGAGGCACTCATCCGATACCTGGAACAGGGTGGCTGAACCTGAACCGACTCGGGGTGCCGGATCGGAGTGAACCACCGGAGAGCTGGATCGTCGTGACGGCGTCGTTCTGGAGGGCCCTCATCCAACAAGATGAGGGAAGTAGTCGAACGGGATGCGACGTTACAGGCTCCCGCAGCCGTTGCTAATGGGAGCGCAGAGCGCTTCTCGGTCACTCGCAGGTCATACGACGTCCCGCACCGCACGCAGGAGCGTCTCCGGCCCACCCTCCTCGAACACGTTCGCCACCGGGACGTCGAACCGCTCGCCCTGGACCGCCGCGTCGCCCCACGTCGAGATCCCCGCGATCTCGGCGTCGCAGAGCTGCGTGACCAGGTCCCGTTCGGCCTCGACCCCGGCGACGTCGAACCGGTCGAAGAGGACCCGCTGGGTTCGCTCGGGGTCGTCGACCAGGACGACGGCGTCCGGCCACGCGCCGTGGAGGATCGAGAGGGTGACCCCCGAGTACGCCCGGTGGGTGAGCGCGCCCTGGCCCTCGACGAAGACGAGGTCGTGGTCGGCCGCCACGTCGACGACGTGCTGTTCGACGATCCCGGCCGTGAAGTCCGACGGGACGCGGTCGACGACCGTCCCGCGGTGGGCGCCGACCATGATCCCCGTCTGGCCCGTCGCGACCCAGCCCGCCTCCAGGCCCTCCTCCCGCGCGGCGCGGTACAGCTCGAAGGTGGTGGTGCGCTTGCCGACCGCGCAGTCGGTGCCGACCGTGAGCACCACCGACGCGTCGACGTCGTCCACGCTGCCGTCGGCGACCCGGAGGGCGTCCCCCTCCGGCGGCTTCCGGACGTCGAACAGCCGGACGCCGCACTCGTCGGCGAGCGCCGCCCACTCGGGGTCGTCCCCGAGGAAGACGTGGAGCCCGGAGACGACATCGCAGCCCGCCCGCATCGCCTCCTGGATCCCCGCGACCCAGTCCTCGGGCAGGGCGCCGCCCGCGGGGGCGACCCCGATCGCGAGCGCCTCGGCGTCCGGGGCGACCTCCAGCGCCTCCGCGACGTCGGCAACGATGGGCACGTCAGGGACGGACGGGCGGCCGAGGACGTCGGCGGCCGACCTCCCCGCCGTCTCGGAGTCCACCACCGCCGCCGCCTCGAAGAGCTCGCTGTGCATCACGATCCCGTTGGCCGTCTTGCCCGCCGGCTGGCCGAACTTCCCCTCCGCGAGGACGATCGTCTCCACGGGCGGGTCGAGGGCGTCTCGCAGGTTCATACCCCCGGTATCGGCGACGGCCGTCAAAAACCTCCCCGGTCGAGCCAGTGTCGCGTTCCCACTTCCCCGGTCGACCTCGCCATGCACCGGCTCGACAGTGCGGACGGCCCGCCACGCCGACCAGGCTTTGTATAGTCGGCCCGTGAACCGACCCGTATGAGCGATCGACGCCGGCGGGACGTCCTGGCCCTCTCCGGGGCCGGACTCGCGGCGCTGGCCGGCTGTACGGGCGGCGGGGGAGCCGATCCCGCTGACGACGAGGGGTCGGTGGAGGAAGAGGCCGGCGGCTCCGACGGCGGAGACGCGGGGGAAGACTGGCGGACCGCCACCCTGGAGGACGTCGCCACCGGCGAGTCGTTCGCGCTCGACGCGGTCGACGTCCCGGTCGTCCTCCACTCGTTCGCGCTGTGGTGTGGCTCCTGTCGGACCCAGCACGTCGAGCTCGACGCGTTCTTCGACGATCGTGGCGGCGGGAGGTGGGACGGGGCCGGTGGCGACGGCGGCGGACGCACCGCGCAGGTCGTGGGCGTCGACCTCAACGTCGACGAGAACGAGGACGCCGCGGATGTGGCCGCCTACGTGCAGGAGCACGGCTACGACTGGCACTTCGCCGTCGCGCCGGCCCGGGTCACCCGCGGGCTCGTCGACGAGTTCGGCGAGCGGATGGCCGTTGCGCCACAGTCGCCCGTGGTGGTCGTCTGTCCGGACGGGGACCACCACGTCCACGACGACGTCGTGACCGAGGCGGGCGAGATAGACGCGAGCGTGGACGGTTGCTGACGTGTCCGCCGTCGCCCTCCGGCTGGTCGAGTTCTTCCTCATCGGCGT
>SLIW01000189.1 GCA_007135435.1 Natronomonas sp. | reverse complement strand
GGTTCACGCGAACGACCGCGAGCCCCGTCAGCGCGTAGCGAGGCGGCGACCTGTGGGAGCCGCCTCGATGACGCGAACGACGAACGGAGTGAGCCGTGAGCGCGAGAGGTCGTTCGCGCCTTTTTGGTCGAGATTTTTCGAGTCGAGCGGGACCGAAGGTCCCGCTGACCATGCGAGCGGCGGCTCCGCCGCCGCGAGCAGAGAGTGGTTCGCGGGCGCGCCTCTCGGGGCGCGCCCGCCGAACCCGACGAAGAAAAAGGTCGGTGGACTTAGTACGCCACGGACGTACCTCGCGGACATGGACGTCGCAGACGTGATGACTCCCCGTTCGGAGGTGGTGTCCGTCGAGATCCCGGGCACGAGGGACGACTGCCTCGAGTACCTCCAGGAGCGGGGGTTCTCGTCGGTCCCGGTGGTCAAACCGACCGACGAGGGCGGCGAACAGTTCCGCGGCCTCGTCACGCGCGAGGCCCTCATCGAGCAGCCCGACGAGGACCAGCTCGCGCTGCTGGTCCGGCAGGTGCCCACCATCGGCCGGTCGGCGTCGCTCCGCGAGCTGGCGGACCTCGTCGTCGAGTCGAGCGAGCGACGGGTTCCTGTGGTGATGGACGACGAGCTCGTCGGCATCGTCACGGTCACGGACCTCGTCCGGGCCATCGCCGAGGGCGAGGATGACGGCGACACCGAGGTCGGGGGCCTGGCGACGCCGGAGGTGAACACGGTCTACCGGGGGACGCCGCTCCCCGTCGCCGAGCGGGAGCTCTACCATGCGGGCGTCCCCTACGCCGTCGTCCTGGACGACGACGGCGGGCTCGCGGGGATGCTCACCGAGGTCGACATCATCGAGATCGCCCGGGTCGTCCAGGGGGAGTCCGACCCCGGCGACGCCGTGGCAGGCCAGGACGACGACTGGAAGTGGGAGGGCATCAAGGCCGTCGGGAGCCGGTGGGTCCCGACGCTGAACGTCGAGATCCCCTCGACGCCGGTCGCCGACCACATGACCGCGGACCTGATTACCGTCACGCGGCACCGGACCGCCCGCGAGGCCGCCCGGCTGATGCTCACCCACGACATCGAGCAGATCCCGCTGGTCTCCGGCGACGAGCTCGTCGGCATCGTCCGGGACGTCGACCTCCTGGAGGCGCTCCAATGACGGGGGCCGCGACGGACGCATGACCGAGCTCGACGACCTGGCCGAGCTGGCCAAGCGACGCGGGTTCTTCTTCCCCTCGAACGAGGCCTACGGCGGTACCGCCGGGTTCTACACCTACGGCCCCGTGGGTGCGACGCTGAAGCGGAACCTCGAGGACGTCTGGCGGGACGTCTACGTCCGCGCGATGGACAACATGGAGCTGGAGGCGCCGACGATCATGCCGGAGGCGGTCTTCGAGGCGTCCGGGCACCTCGAGGGGTTCGACGACATGATCGTCGAGTGCGCCGAGTGCGGCGGCACCCACCGGGCGGACCACCTCGTCGAGGACGCCGTCGCCGACGTCGAGGACGCGGAGGCGCTCGGCACCGACCGGGTGGCCGAGCTGATCGTCGAGCACGGGATCGACTGCCCCTCGTGTGGCGCCGCGCTGGCCGGCGAACCCGTCGACGAGTTCAACCTCATGTTCGGCACGAACATCGGTCCGGGCTCGGCGGCGCCGGGGTACCTCCGGCCGGAGACCGCCCAGGGCATCTTCGTCGAGTTCCCCCGGCTGAAGGAGTACGCCCGCGGCCAGCTGCCGTTCGGGGTCGCCCAGGTCGGCCGCGCCTACCGCAACGAGATCTCCCCGCGGCGGGCGCTCGTCCGCGTCCGCGAGTTCACCCAGGCGGAGCTGGAGCACTTCGTCGACCCCGAGCGGGACGAGCCGCCGATCGACCGCGTGGCGGACGTCGAGGTGCCGCTGTACTCCGCGGAGGCCCAGCACGCCGCCGACGGCGGCGTCGAGACCTACACGATCGAGGCGGCGCTCGAGGAGGGGGTCGTCACGAGCGAGTGGGTCGCCTACTACCTCGGGCGGTCGATCGACTTCTACGAGCGCGTCGGGATCGACATGGACCGGTTCCGGTACCGCCAGCACCTCTCCGGCGAGCGGGCCCACTACGCGGTCGACTGCTGGGACGCCGAGACCGAGCTCGGGGGCCACTGGATCGAGGTCACGGGCTTCGCCTACCGGTCCGACTACGACCTCTCCAAGCACGGCGAGTACTCCGGGGAGGAGTTCACCCTCTTCCGGCAGTACGACGAGCCGCGGACGGTCGAGCGGGCGACCGTCGACCCGGACATGAGCTACCTCGGCCCGGAGTTCGGCGGCGCGGCCGAGGCGGTCGCCGACGCCCTGGCGTCGCTGGCCCGACGCGATCGCTCGGCGTTCGAGAGCGCGGCACGACGCGCCGCGGAGGAGTCGAGCGGCGACGCGCCGCGAGACGGCGACGAGGTCACCGTGGAGGTCGACGGCGAGGCCTATTCCGTCCCCGTCGAGGAGACCGGCTTCGCCGTCGAGGAGCGGACCGAGTCCGGCGAGCACATCGTCCCGCACGTCGTCGAACCGTCGTTCGGCGTCGATCGACTGGTCTACAGCGTCCTGGTCCACGCCCACGGGACCGACGTCGTCGACGACGAGGAGCGGTCGTTCCTCCGGTTGCCCGCGGAGCTGGCGCCGACGACCGTCGCGGTGTTCCCGCTGATGGCCCGGGACGGCCTCGACGACCGCGCGTGGGACGTCGCCGCCCGGCTCCGGGGCGAGGGCCTGCGGGTCGCCTACGACGACACGGGCAACATCGGCCGCCGCTACCGCCGCCAGGACGAGGTGGGAACGCCCTACTGCGTGACCGTCGACTACGACACGCTCGAGGACGACACGGTGACCGTCCGCGAGCGCGACTCGACCGAACAGGCGCGGGTCGCGGTGGACGACCTCGCCGACGCGATCGACCGCCTCGTCGCCGGCGAGACGCTGGCGGACCTCTGACCCCGAGTCTGCGTCTGGGTCGACGCGTCGGCATCGGGGCCGTCGTTCCGGCAGGACTTTCTTCAGTGTCACCTTACCCCGCCTCGAATGGGCCAGCAGAACACCCGGCGCGACGTGTTGCGCGCCGTCGCCGGCCTGGGGTTCGTGGGTGCTGGGGCGTCCGGTCGCGCGTCGACCGGACGCGTCCGGGCTGACGCCGGCGACCGGCCGGACACGACGTGGCACGGGTCCGACCCGACGCGGCACGGCTCCGATCCGACGCGGCACCGGTTCGACCCGACGCGGCACGGGTTCGGCTTCCGGAACTGGTCCTCGCGGACCCAGCCGTTCGAGTCGCCCGTCGACGGGGACCCCGACCGGGAGGGGGTCCGCGCGACGATCCGCGAGGACTGGCGCGGGGGCGCCGGCTCGATCCTGGACCTCAGCCCCGACCGGTTCCCCGACGCGCTGGTCGACGCGCTCTCGATCCAGCTCCGCGAGACCGTCGTCCGCCGGTCCGGCACGAACGGCCACTGCTACGGTATGGTGCTCGCCGCCCAGCGGTACCACGAGGACCCGGCGGCCATCCCCATCGACCGCGAGTCCGCCTCCGCCATCACCCACCCGACTGAGCCGCTCGACGACCCGTCTGGCCCCGTCTACCGGGACATCGTCACGCTCCAGTCCGCGCAGTTCCTCCGGTTCAGCCCGTGGCTCGGCCGCCGGGCGATGCTGTGGCCGGACCGCATCGACGTCGCCGCCCAGCTCCGGGACGTTCGCGCGGTGGTCGACGCCTACGGGTCGGCCGCCGTCACGCTCTTCGACGACCAGCGCTCGGGCCACCAGGTGCTCGCCTCCGACTACGAGGGGACCGACGGGGACGACGAACAGGCGCTCTCGATATACGACCCGAACCTCGCCGCCCCCGTCCACGGGATCAGCCCCCGGCGCCTCGTCTTCGAGTCGACGGCCGACGGCCTCGCGATGCGTCCCTACGGGAGGTACACCCGGCTGTTGTTCAACCGGTACGACCGGATCGGCGCCGCGACCGACCGGGTCGCCGGCCCGCTGCACCACCTCGACCTCTCGGTCGAGCAGGTCCACGCGTCGCTGTTCCCGATGACCCTCGCCACCGTCGAGGCCGACGACCCCGACGCCGTCG
>SLIW01000348.1 GCA_007135435.1 Natronomonas sp. | reverse complement strand
CGGTAGGCGGTCAGGAGGAACCTGCCCGTCCCGCAGGCGGGGTCCAGGACCCGAGCGTCCGGGTCCGCGACCGCCCAGCGGGTTATCAGTCGCGTCACCGCGGGTGGCGTGTAGGTCTGGCCCCACCGCCAGCGGTGCTCGGGCTGGATGAGCGCCTCGTAGTCGCCGGCGAGGCGCGTCCCGTCGAACCGCGCCGACGGGCCGTCCGGGGCCCGGAGGTCCTCCAGGAGCGCCGCGAGGCCGACGCACGCATCCGGAGCATCCTCGAGCGGCACGGCGGCGAGCGGGGACCGGGACGGGTCGAAGACCGGGTGCCCGCTCCGCTCGGCCACCCGTTCGAAGACGTGCTCGAGGGCCGACCAGAATGCCGACACCCACGCGGGGTCTGACGGGTCGCGTGCCGACAGCGACGGCACGGCCGTGAGGGCGGCGGCGGTCGCCGGATCGCGTTCGGCGAGGACCTCCGCGAAGAGGAGCTGGTCCACCAGGAGATAGGTCGCCTGCCGGGAGAGGCGGTCGACCTCCGCTGGAGGGATCGAACCGTTCGTGTGCTGGTCGGTTGTCGATGCGGCATTCCATGGACCACGAGGAAATGCGCTTTGCTCGAGGTCGACCTCCTCGGTCTCGTCCGCCTGTCCTCGGAGCACGTCCGCCACCGACGGGGCGATCCGATCGTGGTACGTCGCCAGCCGTTCGGCGAACTCGTCGGCGTCTCGTGACCCAGTCATGTGGTGTGGTAGCGTCCCGATTGCGCGGGGTTCACACCGGGGGCATTTGACGGTACCGGCTCTTGAGGTACCAGGGAACGACGTCTGCTGCGCTCGAACGGGTTCCGGCGGTCGGCGAGCTGGCTCGCGGCGACTGCGAATCGGTTTCGACAGCCTGCAAATACGAAGCGGCTGACTGCATACCGCGAGCGACTGCCTGGGCCTTCGTTTGTTAGAGAGAAGCGCCGTTGAGCGACGGATCTCGAGAAGGCGAGAGATGAGGGCGAGAGGCGAGGGCGAGAGGCGAGGGCGAGGGACCGGCGCTAGTCCTGCTGGGTCGTGATGTCCGCGGACAGTCCCTGGGCCATCACGATGTCCTTGGCGTTGTTGAGCGTCCACGCCGTCCGCGTGGTGACGGCCTCGATGACCTCGCGGGCCGCCGGGGCGCCCACGCCGGACTTCTTGACCCCGCCGAACGGGAGCTGGACCTCCGCGCCGATGCAGGGGAGGTTGCCGTAGGCGAGGCCCACCTCCCCGCGGTCGCGGTAGCGGTTGATCTGCCGGTAGTCCTCGCTGACGATGGCGCCGGCCAGCCCGTAGGGGACGTCGTTGTGGATCTCGATCGCCCGGTCGACGTCGCCGTCGTACTCGACGAGCGCCACGTGAGGGCCGAACACCTCCTCCTTGAGACAGCGCAGTTCGGGGTCGTAGTCGATCTCGTAGACGAACGGCCCGACCCAGTGGCCGTCCTCGTGGCCGTCGGGGATCTCCCCCTCGTCGAGCTCCGCGCGGTCGACGAGGACGGTCCCACCCTCTGTCTGGGCGAGGTCGTTGTAGCGGTGGAACTTCTCGACCTGACTCTCGTCGGCGACCGGCCCCATGAACGTCTCCGGGTCGAGGGGGTCGCCGACCGCGACGCGCTCGGCGAGGTCGACGAACCGTTCCTTGAACTCGTCGTAGACGTCGGTGTGGACGATCAACCGCTCGGAGGAGACACAGCGCTGGCCCGTCGTCTTGAACGACGACATCACGGCCGCGTGGACGGCGACGTCGAGGTCAGCCTCCTCGGTGATCACGATGGCGTTCTTGCCACCCATCTCGCAGGAGACGTTCTTGTCGGGCACCTCCGCGACCTGCTGGTTGACCGAGTGGCCGACTTCCGCGGAGCCGGTGAAGAGGACGGTGTCGACGTCGCTGTCGACGAGGGCGGCGCCCGCCTCGCCGTAGCCCTGGACCAGGTTGAAGACGCCGTCGGGGATGCCGGTGTCGTCGAACATCTCCGCGATGACCTGGCCGCACCACGGCGTCTGCTCGGCGGGCTTCCAGACGACGGTGTTGCCCTCGACGAGCGTGACGGCCATGTGCCAGAAGGGGATGGCGACGGGGAAGTTCCACGGCGTGATGCAGCCGACGACGCCGCGCGGTTTCCGCCGCATGTAGGCGTCCTTGGCGGCGATCTCGCTCGGGACGATGTCGCCATGGGGGTGCCGGGCGTTGCCGGCCGCCCACTCGACCATGTGCCACGCCTCCGTGACGTCGGCCTTGCCCTCGCTGATCTCCTTGCCGCACTCCTTCGTCACGATCTCGCCGAGCTCCTGGTGGCGCTCGCGCAGCTCGTGGTAGATCTCCCAGAGGTACTCGGCGCGGTCGATGTACGACAGCCCGCGCCACTCCTCGAACGCCTCGGTCGCCGCCGCGACCGCACGCTCGACCTCGGCCTCGGTTCCCCGGGGGAAGGTTCCGAGCGTCTCGCCGGTCGCCGGGTTGACGGACTCGAAGTCCTCGCCGTCGCCCGCGACCCACTCGCCGTCGATGTAGTGTTCGTACTCGGCCATGGTCGACACTTGCGCGGGGCGGGTCAAAAAGGTAGCCGACGCCCCCACACGGACCCCGCGTCGTGACAGGTGGGTCGCGCCACGGAGCGAACCAGGGGGATCGGCCGGCTGAGACGCCCCGCTGTCCCCGAGACGACCTCGCTGCCACCGAGACGCCCCACTGTCCCCGAGACAGCTCTCCGTCCACGAGACACTCCGCTGCCCCCGGGATGGATCACGCGCAGGCGATTCGCTTACGTGCCCCCGCTCCCCACGTCGCCCCGTGAAGGAGTTCGGCTTCGAGTTGCGGGTGTGTGCGTGGGCCGAGCGGCACTGGCCACCCGACGTGGGCGATGGCGTGGGCGAGGGCAACGACGACGGCCGCGAAGCCACCGGAGCCGACGGCGTCGACGACGCCGAGGTCACCGCCCTCGTCGGTCGGCAGGTCGGGACGCGTCGCCGGCGCTGGGACACGGTCGTCGTCGAGACCACGCAGACCAAACTCGACGAACGTGGCCCGTTCGGCGCCGAGCGACTGGACTCGGACCTGCTGTTCGTCGCGCGGCACGCGCCCGCCTCGTGGGCCTACTACCGGGACGCGCTCCCCGACCCGGGGTATCCGTGGCGGTACGTCCGCGAGTCGATCCACGAGGCCGCCGATCGCGGCTTCCTGGAGACGCGACGCGACGGCAACCGGATCGAGATCCGTCGCCGGTACCGCTACCCCGAGTGGGTCGACCGGATCGTCGCGGTCGAGAACAAGCCCGATCTCGACGCCTCCGCGGCGCGCGCGCTCGCCGCCCAGCTCGAACACGATGTCGCGCTCGGGCTGGCTGACGAGGTGTGGCTGGCGACGGAGTCGACCGGCGCGGAGGTCGAGCCAGCGCTGCTGGAGGCGATGCCCGTCGAGGTGGGGATCCTCGCCGTCAGCCGAGAGGAGGGGACGTGGCGGGCCGAGCCAGTGTGGTACCCCCGATCGCTGTCGGTCGACGACCCCGGCACCCGCATCCTCGAGCGCCCTCCCGGAGGGGACTTCGACGCGTCGGCGGCCCGGTTCGAGTACGCCGACCCCGACTGGAAGCACGGCAAGCGCCTCGAGATCGCCGAGCGCGCCTACGAGCGGGGATGGCGTTCGTACGTGGAGACGATGCGTCCCGACTGCAGGCACTTCCAGGTCCGGGATCCCCGCGGGCCGTATCCGTGGTGTGCAGCGAAGGGACGTGAGCAGACCGCGGCGGAGTGCTCGGCGCGGTGTGCCGCCTTCGAGCCGGAGCCACCGGCGTGGCGGACGAGGGGGTGGCCGATCGAGGGCGGCCCTGGGAAGGCTGCCAGACGGCTGCTGGAAGCCAAGCGGACGCGCCGACGGTCGTGAGCCGGCAGGGCGTGAGCCGGCCAGGGCGTGAGCCGGCCGGGGGCGATAGCACCCGAGCCGGACCGACACGACCGGACCGGCATGGAGTTTCTGATTCGAAATCGACACACCCCTTATCTCGCCAAGATTCGAACACCGACGGATGGATCTCTACCGGCATCGGGGGTCGGGGGGTTCCGAGCTGGTCGCTGCACTGGGGCTCGTCTTCGTG
>SLIW01000129.1 GCA_007135435.1 Natronomonas sp. | reverse complement strand
TGTCGCTCGCGGTGCTCGCCGAGATGCTCGTCGCAGAAGTGCGTCGGCGGGGATTTGAACCCCGGTTGCGACCATGGCAAGGTCGCGTGATACCACTACACTACCGACGCTCGTCCGTACAGTGAAAGACCAGCGAGAGGGATAAAAGGTTTGCGGCCCCGCCACCCTGTGGCACTTTCCACCGCATCGCACGACGTGATTCCACCGTATCACACGACGTGATTCCACCGCATCGCACGAAATGAACCCCGCCGTCCCTCATCACCCCGACCTCCATCGTTTCGACGCGCCTCGCCACCTGAACCATCACCGCTTTCAAACTCACCGCGGACCGCGTCACACTCGTGCGACACCTCCGGAGCCGTGAACGACTGTCACGGCGCCACACGGCGGCCGGATATCGCGATACTTTTAAGGGAGGGTCAGGTAGGAATCGCCACAGTCTAGTGACGGGACACGGAAGCGTCACGGCATGACACGTAGCGTGCTCGTGCCGTCGTCCCTGACCCGGGAGGCCGAGGATAAACGCGAGGCGACTCGCAAACTCGGTTACGTCGCACGCGCGGCGGTGATCTTCCGGGTGGACCGCCTCGTCGTCTTCCCCGATCCAGGGGGCGATGACGGGCGGTTCGGCGACGGGTTCGTCAGCACCGTACTGGCGTTCGCCGCCACGCCCCCGTACCTCCGAAAGGAGGCGTGGGGGAGGCGGGACGAACTGGAGTACGTGGGCATCCTGCCGCCGCTCCGCGTCCGTTCACAGACCGGCTCCGGATCGGACGGTTCGGGGTCGTTAAGACAGGGAATCGTGACCGAGGTCGGACCTGACGGGCGCGTCCGGGTCAATTGCGGACTGCAACACCCGATCTCGCTCCCCGTGCCTCCGTCGGAGGAGCTCGAGGAGGGAGAACGCGTCACCATCAGGGTCTCTTCGCGACGGCCGGTTCGCGCGCGGATCGTCGACGAACCCCCACCGGGGTTCGCCGTCGAGCGCGCGACACTCGATGACGCCCTCGCCAGGGAGGACGCAGGCGTGCGGATCGCCGCCTCCCGCCACGGCGAGGCGCTCACGGTCGCCCGGCTCGACCGACTGGTCGGGCGGACGGCCGACGACGGGTTCACGGTCGCCTTCGGCGCCCCCGAACGGGGGCTGCCGGAGATACTCGACCGCGAGCCACCGGGCGAGCGGACCGGCGCCGGCGACGGAGCCGACGACGGCAACGAAGCCGACGAGGGCGAGGAGACCATCGGCGAAGAAGAGTCGAACGCGCGGTTCGATCTCTGGCTCAATACGGTTCCGCAGCAGGGCAGCGAGGTCGTCCGGACGGAGGAGGCGATGTTCGCGACGCTCGCGCCCCTCACACTGGAGTGAGCACCACAGATGCCACAACCAAGCACACCACGCAAGGGCTCGATGGGCTTCAGCCCCCGCAGCCGTGCGGCCAGCGAGGTCCCGCGCTTCAACGCCTGGCCGGACGACGACCAGGGACAGCCGGGCCTCCAGGGGTTCGCCGGCTACAAGGCCGGCATGAGCCACGTCGTCGCGATCGACGACGAGCCACACTCCCCCCGCGAGGGCCAGGAGCAGACCGTCCCGGTGACCGTCGTCGAGACGCCGCCGATGCGGGCTGTCGCCGTCAGAGCCTACGAAGACACGCCGTACGGTCAGCGGCCGCTGACCGAGGTCTGGACCGACGCCGGGTCGATCCACGAGGACCTCGAGCGGGCGCTGTCCGTGCCAGAACAGTCCGGCGACGCCGAGGCCGAGATCCGAGACGCCCTCGCGGAGGGTCGCCTCGCGGACGTGCGGGTCATCACCCACACGGTCCCGGGCGAGCTCTCGAGCGTCCCGAAGAAGCGCCCCGACGTGATGGAGACCCGCGTCGGCGGCGGCTCGCTCGAGGACCGCCTCGAGTTCGCGCTCGAACTGATCGACGACGGCGGCGAACACGCCATGACGGACGTGTTCCGCGCCGGCGAGTACGCCGACGTCGCCGGGGTCACGAAGGGCAAGGGGACCCAGGGCCCGGTCAAGCGCTGGGGCGTCCAGAAGCGCAAGGGCAAGCACGCCCGCCAGGGCTGGGTCCGCCGCATCGGGAACCTCGGCCCGTGGAACCCCTCGCGGGTCCGGTCGACGGTGCCCCAGCAGGGCCAGACCGGCTACCACCAGCGGACCGAGCTGAACAAGCGGCTCGTCGCCATCGACGACGCTGCCGAGGAGGGGATCACCCCCGACGGCGGCTTCGTCAACTACGGCGAGGTCGACGGCCCGTACGTGCTGGTGAAGGGCTCGGTCCCCGGTCCGGACAAGCGCCTCGTGCGCTTCCGCCCGGCGGTGCGCCCCGCGGACCAGCCGCGGCTCGACCCCGAGGTGCGGTACGTCTCCACCGCGACGAACCAGGGGCAAGGATAAGCCATGAACGCAACAGTACGCGACCTGGACGGCGACGACGCGGGCGAGGTCGAGCTGCCGGACGTCTTCGCGACGCCCTACCGGCCCGACCTCATCAAACGCGCGGTCCTCGCCGCCCAGGCCAACCGGACACAGGACGCAGGTACAGACGAGTACGCAGGGCTCCGCACCCCGGCGGAGTCGTTCGGCAGCGGGCGCGGCCTCGCGCACGTCCCGCGGCAGAACGGCCGCGCGCGAAAGGTCCCGCAGACGGTCGGCGGCCGGCCGGCCCACCCGCCGAAGGTCGAGACCGACCGCGGACTCGACATCAACGCGAAGGAGCGCAAGCACGCGGTCCGCAGCGCGATCGCGGCGACCGCCGACGGCGACCTCGTCCGCGAGCGCGGTCACGACTTCGACGACGACGTCGAGGTCCCCCTCGTCGTCGACGACGAGTTCGAGGGGCTCGTGAAGACGAAGGAGGCCGTCGCGGTCCTCGAGGCGCTGGGCGTCTACGCGGACGTCGAGCGCGCCGACGCGGGCAAGACGGTCCGCGCTGGCCGCGGGACGACCCGTGGACGGCGCTACAAGCAGCCGAAGTCGATCCTCGTCGTCACCTCCGAGGAACCGTCGCTCGCCGCCCGCAACCTCGCGGGCGTCGACGTGGCGACCGCCGCGGAGGTCAACGCGGAGGACCTCGCGCCGGGCACCCGGGCGGGCCGGCTGACGCTCTGGACCGAGTCCGCGCTCGCGGGGGTGGCCGACCGATGACGCTGAAGCACCCGGTCGTCACCGAGAAGGCCATGAACGCCATGGACTTCGAGAACAAGCTGCAGTTCGTCTGCCAGCCCGAGGCCTCGAAGGACGAGATCCGCGAGGCCATCGAGACGCAGTTCGACGTCACCGTCGCCGACGTGAACACGCTGGTGACGATGGAGGGCGACAAGAAGGCCACCGTCACCCTGTCGGACGACGACGACGCGACCGAGATCGCCTCGCGGATCGGGGTGTTCTGACCATGGGACGACGGATCCTCGGTCAACGGCGCGGTCGCGGCTCGCCCACGTTCCGGGCGCCGTCGCACCGATACAAGGCCGACCTCTCGCACCGCCAGACGGAGGACACCGACGTCGTGGCCGGCGAGGTCGTCGGCCTCGAGCACGACCCGGCGCGGTCGGCCCCGCTCGCGGACGTCGAGTTCGAGGACGGCGACCGCCGTCTCGTGCTCGCGCCCGAGGGCGTCGCGGTCGGCGACGAGATCCAGATTGGCGTCTCCGCGGAGATCGCCCCCGGGAACACGCTCCCGCTGGCGGAGATCCCCGAGGGGGTCCCGGTCTGCAACGTCGAGAGCCAGCCCGGCGACGGCGGGCGGTTCGCCCGCGCGTCGGGCGTCCACGCGACGCTGCTCACCCACGACCGCAACGCCGCGGTCGTCCAGCTGCCGAGCGGCGAGATGAAGCGCCTGTCGCCCGAGTGCCGGGCGACGATCGGCGTGGTCGCCGGCGGCGGCCGCACCGAGAAGCCGTTCGTCAAGGCGGGCACCAAGCACCACAAGATGCGGGCCCGCGGGACCAAGTACCCGCGCGTGCGCGGGGTCGCGATGAACGCGGTCGACCACCCCTTCGGCGGGGGCGGCCGCCAGCACCCCGGCAAGCCCAAGAGCATCTCCAGGGACGCACCGCCGGGCCGCAAGGTGGGCGACATCGCCTCCAAGCG
>SLIW01000381.1 GCA_007135435.1 Natronomonas sp. | reverse complement strand
TCGCGGGCATGTACGCCGGTCCACCGGCCGAGGCCGAGACGGTGATCGAACCACTCCGAGAGCTGGCAGAACCAGTGGCGGACTTCAGCGGGACGATGCCCTACGTGGACTTTCAGCGAGCCTTCGACGCGGACTACCCCGACGGGGGGCGATACTACTGGAACTCGTTGTACCTCGAGTCGCTCTCCGACGACGTCGTCGACTGCATCTTCGAGTGGGGGGATACAGCGCCGTCACCGCTCTCGACGATCGACGTCTGGGCACTGGGCGGTGCGGTCGCCGACGTCGGTCTCGACGAGAGCGCCTTCATCGGGAGGGACGCCCCGTACCTCCTCGCGGTCGAGGCGTGCTGGGAGGATCCCGGGGAGGACGAGGCGAACGTCACGTGGGCGCGGGAGTTCCTCGAGGAGATGCAGCAGTACTCCGACGGGACGCTGTACCTCAACTTTCCCGGGTTCTACGAGGACAGCGACCAGCTGATGGAGCGATCCTTCGGCGACGCGTACGCACGGCTTTCCGAGCTGAAGACGAGGTACGACCCGGAGAACGTGTTCCGGTCGAAGGCGCACGTCCAACCGATCATCGAGGAGGGGACGCGATGAGTACACACCTTCGGCACGCGAGCGAGCGGATGGAGGCCGCAGGGCTGGAAGCGGTGCACACGGGGGCCAGCGACGAGATCCGGGACAGGCTGGGACTGCACCTCGATACGATCGACGGGACGACGGTCTCGATCGTCGCCAACGACCCGTCCCCCCTGTTCAATCGCGCGGTGGGACTCGGGCTGAACGAGCCGGCGACCGAGGACAGTATCGAACGCATTTGCGCAGCCTACCGGGAACACGACGTCGAGCGATTTTACCTGGGGGTCCATCCCGAAGCGCGTCCCGACGGTATCGAGCAGTTGCTGGAGAACGCCGGCCTGAAGCCGGCTCGGGGGTGGATGAAGTTCGAGCGGGGACCCAACCCGGCACCGGCGGCCGAATCGGATCTACGGGTGCAGGAGATCGGCGAGGAACACGTCGATGACTTTGGCCGTATCGCGGCGTCGGCGTACGGGATGACTCCAGACGCCGCGGCGTTGGTCCGGGGACTCGTCGGCCGGTCGGGATTCCACCTCTATATGACCTTCGACGGTGACACGCCCGCCGGCACCGGTGCGGTGATCATCGACGGAGACCACGCATGGTTCGAGTGGGCGGCGACGGATCCGGCGTTCCGTCAGCGCGGTAGCCAGCGGGCGTTGCTGGAGCGACGCATCGAGGACGCATTGGCTGCCGGGTGTACGCGCTTGCTGACCTGCACCGGCGAGCCCGTTCCCGGCGATCCACAGCACTCGTATCACAACATCGAGTGGGCGGGGTTCGAGCCGCAGTTCGTCCGTGAAAACTGGGTTCCGAAGTGAGTCACCTCCTCGTGAGGATCGGAGTTCTTGACGAGTACTGTCGAATCGTCGTTCTCGAGCGGACCCGGACTGTTGGGTGACGTCGCGTTACACCGTTCGGGACGATCGATTCGAGATCGCCGGCATCTCCATGAACCGCTGGAAGTCTTCGGGCCCCATTCCCTCCACCTCGAGCGCCTCCGCCTCGTACGCCTCGTAGACCTCCCATGCCCACTCACGTACCGCCGGCGCGTCGGTGTCGACGAACGCACGGAGGCTTCGGGTGCCGGGCTCACCGACGCCGATGCCCACTCGGTCGTCGAAGATGGTGAGCGCGAACGGGAGCTCGTCGACCAACTTGATCGTGAGGTACCCGCTCGTCCACGCTTCGATGCAGTTCTCCGGGTGATTCTCGATGATGTCTTTGGCGACCTCCAGGAGTCCGATGAGCTCCGTCTCCATCCCGTCGGCGATGCGTTCCTTGATCTCGTCCAGACGGGCCGGGGCGATGAGGTCGAGATCGAGCGCGTGGAGCGTCTCCGTCTCTCGAAGCAGCGCGATGAATCGGACCAGCGGAGTATGCGAATCGCCGTGTTCGGCGCCCGTCACCGTCGCGTCGGCGAACGCCTCGTTGTCGATCGGAACTGGGGCGTCCATCACGGCATCGAGGACTGGAGCTAACTGGAGCGCGGCGTTCGCCTCCTGTCTGAATTTTGAGCACGCGTCGGCAAGGAGTATCCCCGACTCGGTGAGCCTGAACTGTCCGTTCACCCGCTCGATCACACCGAACTCGCTGAGCAGTTTCGTATGCCGGTGGCTGGTCGCCCTCGATATCGCCAATCGGTCCTGTAACTCCCGTCGATCGTATTCCCCTCCCTCGAGTTCCTCGAGGAGTGGTGACCGCCTGAGGAGGTCGATCAGGGGGTCCAGGTCCTGATCCTGTGATGTGGTAGCCATACACGTGGTTCGTTTCCGGTAACGATAGCTCTATCTCAAGCGGTGAGACACCTTCACGCAGGGGATAGGCCTGCTGAATATGCGCTGTGAGTTCAGCAAGCGTGGTTCCATATTTCAGACCGCAATCAGAATCGGTGTGTCGAATTTCGGGGGATGAGTGCGGCAGTGATGATACACGTCTCTGTCAGGCGTTCCGGTCGATCCACTCACAGAATGCGTCGAAGTCGTGTGCCCCCGCGCTCTCGGCGATGTCGCGGAGTGTCCCGGTGCGGAGTTCGTCGTGCAGTGGGACCGTCACCTGCCGGCGGTCGTCCTCGTTGGACGGGTGTTCGTAGTACAGTTGCGCGTGGTCACCGGTCGTCCGTCGCCACTCGAACCCGCCCGTGTTCACGAGTACTTTCACGACCTCCATACCGGAAAACGTCCGCCGCCCCATCGATCAGTCGAGTACGTCCGGAGGGTCTTGGTCGCCCGTGGTGTTGTCTGCAGGATCGATGCCCGCCGCCCGAAGTTCATCGTCGCTCGGCGCCCGACCACGCTCACCGTTGTGCAACGCCACGGCGTCGTCGAGATTCTCCAGAGCTGCCTCCCGGGAGTCACCTTGCGTGGTGATGCCGGTGTCAACGTCCCGGGCGATCCACCAGCCGTCCTCCTGCCAGAGTCGGATCTCTCCGTCGTGGACCTCCCCGTCCCCGGTCGAACTGGCCATCTCGCGTGATATTGGGTGACGGGACGTATAAGCGTTCGGCGAACGCTTCCTACGACGAATCCCCAGCACCGAGAGCCGGATGCCCTCGTGACCGATTCGCGCTCTGTATGCAGCAGAACGTGACCGAACTGACAAACTTCTGTCAAGAGTGAACTGCTGCATAGAGAGGGTATATGCACCAGGGAGGGATCCCGGACCCGGTCAGTGCCGGTCGTGCCACTCCTCCCGGCGGAGGCCGTACTGGATTCGGTCGCGGTACTGGCCGTCCCAGTACAGGTCGTCGCGGAGGCGGCCCTCCTCGGTGAACCCCAGCGACTCCAGCAGCCCACGAGAGGCCTCGTTGGAGGCGAAGGTCCATGTACCGACTGCGGGGTGGTGATACACCTGGAAGACGTAGTCGATGAGCAGCGAAACCGCCTCCGTCCCGAAGCCCTCGCCCTGGTACTCGGGGACGACGAAGACTCCGAGATCGGGCCGAAACGGGGCCTCGTCGGTGACGCTGACGCCGCCGATGCGGTGGACGTCGGTCTCGGCGGCTGGGCCGGGGCCGGCGTCGTCGCCATCGAGACAGACCACCATCGGGGTATCGTCTCCGAAGTCGTTCTCGACGCCGCGTTCGAGTTGGGTCTGGTTGACCACTGTGTTGCCGGCCGGGAGTCGGAGTTCGGGGTTTGTGACCGACCGTGAGAAGAACGGGACGTCCTCGCGCTCTACGGTCCGCAACGTGACGCGCTCGCCACTGGCGACGCGGGCACCTGGCATACCATCATCTCAATGTATCGTACAATAGGTATTTGGGAACACAAGGGGAGGGCTCCCGGCACGAGAGCCCTACGTTGTAGCGACCGGCCCATCAGTGGATTCAGCGCAGTTCCATCGCTGCATTCGCGCTGTGTATTCAGCAGGCTCTCCACTTACGAGGATCGACGTTCCTGGTGGCTTCTATCAGTCCCCCGAGTGGCGAGTTCCTCATCCGGGTGCGGTAAGTGTTAACTCGACTCGTCTCGTATCAGGTGCGAGCGTTCCTCGATATCGACCGATCGCCAATCGATGACG
>SLIW01000283.1 GCA_007135435.1 Natronomonas sp. | reverse complement strand
TCGCTGGCGGCGACGCGCTCGATCTCGACGACGGCGTCCGGGAGCGCGGCGAGCGTCCGGGCGAACGCCATCGCCTCCGACTGGAGGTGGAACTCCGCGAAGATGCTCATACCTGAGGTACGGAACGGGGGAATTAAAGGCGCGGAAAGGGAACGCGGTCGGCCACCGTCCTCCGATGCCGTGTGCGGAACCGGTCTCCCGGTCCGCGGATGTCGTGTGGACTCTCTGTCCGCTGATATCGTGTGGGACCACGCCCTACCACTCGTCTGCGCGATCGGTGTCGAGCACCCCCGCGTCACCTCCCTGCCGCAACGCCCCGGACCGAAGGAGTAACCAGCCTCGAACCCCCAGACCAGGTAATGAGCCACCAGGCACCGCCGCTCGACGTCGAGCACCTACGGGGGGACTTCCCGATCCTCGAGCGGGAGTTCGACGGGACGCAGCTCGTCTACCTCGACAACGCGGCGACGACCCAGACGCCCGAGCCGGTGGTCGAGGCGATCGTCGACTACTACCGGCGGTACAACGCGAACGTCCACCGGGGGATCCACCAGCTGAGCCAGGAGGCCTCCATCGCCTACGAGGAGGCCCACGACCGCGTCGCCGAGTTCGTCGGCGCCGACGGCCGCGAGGAGATCGTCTTCACCAAGAACGCCACCGAGGCGGAGAACCTCGTCGCCTACGCGTGGGGGCTGAACGAGCTCGGCCCCGGCGACGAGGTCGTCCTCACCGAGATGGAGCACCACGCCTCGCTCGTGACCTGGCAGCAGATCGCGAAGCGCACCGGCGCCGACTGCCGGTACATCCCGGTCACCGACGAGGGCCGACTCGACATGACCGCGGCGCGGGAGCTGATCACCGACGCCACGCGGATGGTCTCTGTCGTCCACGTCTCGAACACCCTGGGGACGATCAACCCCATCGCCGAGCTGGCCGAAATCGCCCACGACCACGACGCGTACATCTTCGTCGACGCCGCCCAGTCGGTGCCGAACCGCCCGGTCGACGTCACCGAGCTCGACGCGGACTTCCTCGCGTTCTCCGGCCACAAGATGTGCGGGCCGACCGGCATCGGCGTCCTCTACGGCCGGCGCCACCTGCTGGAGGAGATGGAGCCGTACCACTACGGCGGCGAGATGATCCTCAGGGTCACCTTCGAGGACTCGGAGTGGAACGAGCTGCCCTGGAAGTAC
This sequence comes from Natronomonas sp., assembly GCA_007135435.1. Taxonomy (GTDB): domain Archaea; phylum Halobacteriota; class Halobacteria; order Halobacteriales; family Haloarculaceae; genus Natronomonas. The sequence goes on along the minus strand of SLIW01000283.1, from coordinate 2,927 downwards.
GAGGCGGGCACGCCGCCGATCTGCCAGGGCATCGCGCTCGCCGAGGCGTGCGACTACCTCGACGACGTCGGGATGGAGAACGTCGAGCGCCACGAGGCCGCGCTCGCCGAGTACGCCTACGACCGGCTGACCGAGCGTGGCGACGTCGAGGTCTACGGTCCGCCGGGCGACGACCGCGGGGGTCTCGTGGCGTTCAACCTCGAGGGCGTCCACGCCCACGACCTCTCGTCGATCCTCAACGACTCGGCCGTCGCGATCCGCGCCGGCGACCACTGCACCCAGCCGCTGCACGACGTCCTGGGCGTCTCCGCCTCCGCCCGCGCCTCGTTCTACCTCTACAACACGAGAGCGGAGGTCGACCGCCTCGTCGAGGCCGTCGACGACGCCCGACAGCTGTTCGCCTGAGTGGCGATCCGAACGCGTCGAACCGAACGCGTCGATCCGTACTCGTCGAACCGGACACGTCCAACCGAACGCGTCGAACCGGACACGTCCAACCGAACACGTCCAACCGAACGCGTCCAACCGAACGCGTCGATCAGTCGGTCCGAACTCCCCGACTGCACCCGGTACGCGCAGCTTGCCCTAGGTAACGCCAACCGAGAACAACGGGCCGTCTATCTGCGCCACATTCTTGGGGGGCGCCCCGCCGACGCCTACCGGTTCTGCAGGCTGGACTGCTCGTCCGCCGGGGGGACCGTCATGACGGGGACGTGGGCGTTGCGGACGGTCTTCTCGGCGACGCTGCCGAGCAGGACGCGGTCGAGTCCCGTCCGGCCGTGGGTGCCCATCACGATGAGGTCGATCGGGTTGGCGTCGGCGTAGGCGAGGATCTCCTCTTCGGGCTCGCCCTCGGGCACCGACGTGACGTAGTCGATCCCCTCGCGGTCGAGCCGCTCGCTGGCGTCGCGGATCGCCTCGTCCGCGGCGTCGTCCGGGTCCGATCGGAGCTGGTCCTGCTTCTGCTCGCCGCCGCGGGAGGGGGCGACCGAGAGGAGGTGGACCGTCGCGTCGAAGGCGTCGGCGACGGTGATCGCCCGATCGAGCGCATTTCGGCTGTTCTCCGTGCCGTCAGTCGGGACGAGGATGTTCGTGAACATGGTGGGTGCGGGACGCGTCGGCGGGCGGGTCTCGGCTCTCGACGGGTCGGGTCCGTAGCCGGGCGGATCCGCGGCGGTTTCCGCGCGCCGTCGGTCGGTTCCGCCACCGTCCGCGCCGGTCCGATTTCCAGTCGACGCTAGCGGTGGTGCGTCCTTTAGTAGAAACCGGCTATGCCGGTGCACCGCCCAGTTGCCTGTGCGTACTCCGGGCGGGCGCGTGGTCTCCCGACCCCCGGTTGCGACTGCTTACTGCGGTTCGTGCTCCAGCGGGCACCTGGTGGTCTCCACCCACGGTCACCGCGGCGTCCCGCGAATCCCTACGTCGTCGCCCCCGGCAACCGACGAGCGTCGCGGCGGCGAACCACCCGACGAGACGACCGGTGGCCTTTTACTCCTCATTCTCCTCTTGTCGGGCAACGATGGGACTCGGATCGGACATGTACCGCCAGCAGATCCTCGACCACTACAAGAACCCCCGGAACTACGGGGAGCTCGAGGACGCGGACATCGAGCACGTCGGGGACAACCCGATGTGCGGCGACACGATCAAGATGTTCATCCAGCTGGCCGAGGACGAGACGATCGAGCGGGTCAGCTTCATCGGCGACGGCTGCGCCATCAGCCAGGCGTCGGCGAGCATGCTCTCGGGGGAGCTCCGCGGGGAGTCCCTGGAGGCGGTCCGGGAGATGGACCGCGACGACATCGTCGACATGCTGGGCGTCGAGCTCAGCCCGATGCGGATCAAGTGCGCGGTCCTCCCCGAGAAGGTCGCCCAGGACGCCATCGCCATCTACCGCGGCGAGGCGGACATCGAGGAGACGACGACGGAGTAGCGACGCGGCCGGATTGCGGAGGACGGAGGAGGTATTCTGTCGATATCGGTCATATTTCGATCTATAGCAGTTGTCAATGGTGAGAAAGTGGAACGAATTTATGGCAGTTTGCCGGCCGCTTCGACGAGGTCCTCCTCGGTCCGCCAGCGATACAGCCGGCCCTCTTCCTCGAACAACTCGAACACACCGTCCTGCATCCATCCGAACGGTTCCGTCTCGTCTTGGTACTCCCGCTTGAGGACGTGACTCTTCGAAAAGTACTCGGACGTCCCGACGAGAAGTCCTTGTTCGACGAGGAAATCGCTTGGTTCCTTCTCGGCGACCCCGACAACGTAGGTGACAATATCGGCGATGAGGCAGAATTTCTGGATACTGTTGTCCCATTCGCCCCGGATGTCGACCATCCGGAACGCATACGCATCCGTACGTCGATTCAGTCTATCCACCACGAGGCTCAATCGGCGAATCGGTTCTCTGTCGTAATTTCCAAGGACGAAGTATGACCGTTCGTTCTCGAAGACCGGAGTTAGCTCGCTCAACGAGTGCAGTATCTCCTCGTTGTCAGCCAGCGATATCTCTTCCTCGTCGAGATGGTCCCTCGCACTAGCGAGGGGTGTATCGGGGACAGGTGGATTATAATAGCGAGGAGAATACCCGCGCCATTCAGGCGCGGGATGAATCCGACTACCCACTCCCCAGTCCACCGTCGATAGCCCTGCGGGATATTCCATCGCCCCACCCTGCCCTTTAAACCAGAAGACGAGTCCAACTGGGTATACAGGCGTTCCGTGATGCTGACGCTCCATCGGACCTATCGAGCGACGATCCGCAACCATGGCCAGGTGGCTGAGATGCTCGACCGGCACGGATGGAGTGCCAGCAAGCTCTGGAACGTCGCCAACTACCACTCCCAGCACGTCTGGGAGGAAACCGGCGAGATTCCCGACCACGGCGACCTCAAAAACGAGTTGAAGACGCATCCAAAATACAAGGG
>SLIW01000160.1 GCA_007135435.1 Natronomonas sp. | reverse complement strand
GAGGCCGCCGCCGACGGCATCCGAGGCGCGCTCGACGAGCTCGGCCATCCCGTCGGTGACCTCGATCGCCTCCGTCGTGGCGCCGCGGGCGGCGTTGGTCAGCCAGTGGTCCGATGAGCGGGCCATGGCCGCGACCGGCTCGCCGTCGGTCGCCACGACGCGGATGTCGCGGCCGGGCTTCTCGACGAACTCCTGGATGTAGAACACCTTGTGCTCGTAGTGGCCCAGCGTCTCCTTGTGCTCGAGGATCGCCTCGGCGGCGTCGCGCGTGTCGATCTTCGCCATCAGCCGGCCCCACGACCCGACGACGGGCTTGAGCACGCAGGGGTAGCCGAACGTCTCGATGGTCTCCAGCGCCGACTCCTTGGTGAACGCCACCTCGGTCGTGGGCGTCGGCACGCCCGCGTCCGCCAGCGCGAGGCTGTTGCGCGCCTTGTCGGCGCAGACCGCCGCCGTCTCCGGCTCGTTGACCACGGGGATGCCGTAGTGGTCGACGAACTTGGTGACGTACCGCGACCGGCTGGTCGCGAGACACCGGTCGATCACGATGTCGACGTCGGTGAACGCCTCCGGTGCCTCGTGGACGCCGAAGCGCTCCTTCCGGACGTCGATCTTGGTGACGTCGTGACCCCGGTCGCGCAGCTCCTGGAGGATGAGCTTCTCGTCGCGGCGGATCCGCGAGTAGAGGACGCCGACGTTCATCGGCGGGCGGTCACCTCCGGGCCCCTCGAGCCGGCGGTCGGACGGCGATCTACGCCGGGGGTCAACTCACTCCCCCCAGTCCTCTTCCAGCTCGGGCGCGGGTTCGAGCTCGACGGGGTCGTCGGCGACCACCTCGAGCTCGGCGCCGCAGGTCGCGCAGTCGACGATCTCTCCGGCCTCCAGGTCGTCGTGCAGGTCCAGGTCGGCCCCGCACTCGGGACATTCTGTCATCGTACGTCCCCTTCGGCCCCGGACGCACTTAAACGCTTCGAACTTATCAGATTAAATTAACGACGATAGGCTGGTCTATCGGCTTCAGAAGGGCGTTCGACCGATTTCCGTATTCTGTATGTCAGAATTTTTGTGTTACGTCCCCGGCGGGGGACGGCGGCGGTCGCCGCGTCGCCCGTCGTGAGGGTCGTCGCAGCAGGTGTCGTGGCGGTCGCCGAGGCAACCGCCGTAGCGGTGGTCGCGCTAACCGCCGTTGCGGTCGCCGTGGCAAGCCCCGTTGCGGTCGCCGTGGCAAGCCCCGTGGCGGTCGTCTCGGCAGCCACCGTGACAGTCGTCTCGGGGGGTTCCACCCATGGAGGCGGCCGGGCGACGGCTCAGACACGTCGGTCCACCTCCTCCCGGAGCCGATACGCGGCGGTCTCGAGGGCATCCCGGCGCGTCTGGAGTCGCTCCTCGTCCGCCTCGAGCCCCTCCTCGACGCGACCCATCGCTCCGTCCAGCGCGTCCGGAGCGGGCCCGCCCAGGGAGTCGCGCGACGCGACGCTCGCTTCGGGGTCCAGCGCGGCCTCGACGTCGGCGCGGTCGACGTGCACGTCGAGTGGCTCTCCCAGGACCTCGCGGGCCGCCGCGTCGAGGGCTTCGTAGTCGGGTGAATCGCACCGCGTAGCGGTCCCGTCCGTGCCGCCACCGGCCCGCTCGGCCGCCACCGCCACGACCTCGTGGGCCGTCCGGAAGGGCACGCCGCGCATCGCCAGCAGGTCGGCGACTCCGGTCGCCGTCGCGAAGCCCTCGCCGGCGGCGGCCGCCAGCGCCTCCGCGTCCCAGTCGGCGGTCGCGACCGCGCCGGCGGCGACCGTCGTGGCCTCGGTCACCGCGTCGATCGCGTCGAAGGCGTGGGGGTGCGCCCGCTGGAGGTCACGGTTGTACGCGCGGGGGAGCCCCTTGAGGATCGTCAGCAGCGCGTTCAGCCCGGCAGATGCGTCGCCGGCCGACGCCCGGACCAGCTCCATCGTGTCGGGGTTCTTCTTCTGGGGCATGATCGACGACGTCGACGCGTAGTCGTCCGAGAGCTCGACGTACCCCCGGCTGGCGAGGCCGACGAGGTCCTCGGCGAGCCCGGAGAGCGTCGTCGCGAGCGCTGCCACCGCCGCGGTCGTCTCGACGAGGAAGTCGCGCGCCGACGCGGCGTCCATCGAGTTCTCGACGACGCCGTCGAACCCGAGGAGCTCGGCCGTCCGCTCGCGGTCGACGTCGAACGGCGTCCCTGCGAAGGCGGCCGCGCCTAGCGGCGAGCGGTTCGTCCGCCCGTACGCGTCGAACAGCCGGTCGGCGTCCCGCGCCAACGCCGACTCGTACGACAGCAGGAAGTGGCCCACGGTGGTAGGCTGGGCCGGCTGGAGGTGCGTGTACCCCGGCATGACGGTCCCGGCGTGCTCGCTCGCGACCGCCGCGAGCACCTCGCGGGCCTCCAGGGTCGCCTCCGCCGCGGCGAGGAGGTCCTCGCGCAGCCGGTAGCGGATGCAGGCGGCCACCTCGTCGTTCCGCGAGCGGGCGGTGTGCATCCGCCCGCCGCGGTCGCCGACCCGCTCGATGACGGCCGTCTCGATGGCCGCGTGGACGTCCTCTCCGTCCGGGAGCGCGCCGTGGCCGGCCTCCTCCACCGCGTCGAGCGCCCCCAGTATGGCGGCCGCATCCCCCTCGTCGACGATGCCTTGTTCCTCGAGCATCACGACGTGGGCGCGGTCGACGGCGAGGTCGGCCTCGAAGAGGCGCTCGTCGGCCGCGAGGCTCGAGAGGAACCCCCGGGCGGGGCCGCCGCTGAAGCGATCGCGGCGGACGACGTCGGTCTCGCGTCCGTCCTCTGGCATGATCCTATCCTACCCTACTCCCGTTCGGTCTGCTGGCTCTCGATGACCCGGTTCGCGAGCCGCTCCTGGAAGCCGTGGTACTTCGCAACGCCCGTCGCGTCGTTCTGCTCGATGCCCCCGGTCACGTCCTCGGTGTTGAACGAGGCCGCCTCCGCGGAGTAGACCGCGTACCGCGAGTCGCGGCCGACCGGGCGGGCCTGCCCGCCCTCGAGGCGGATCGTGACGGTGCCCGTCACGCGCGACTGGGTCGCCTCGATGAACCCCTCGAGCGCGCGGACCAGGGGCGCGTTCACCAGCCCCTGATAGGCCTTCTCCGCCCACTCGTGGTCGACCTGCCGCTTGAACGCGCGCTCCTCCTTCGTGAGCACGAGGTCCTCGAGCGCGCGGTGGGCGTTGAGCAGCACCGTCGCCGCGGGGTGCTCGTAGTTCTCGCGGACCTTCAGGCCGAGCATCCGGTCCTCCATGATGTCCGAGCGGCCGACCCCGTAGTCGCCGGCGAGGTCGTTGAGCGCCTCCGTCAGCTCGACCGGCGACATCGACTCGCCGTCCAGCGAGATGGGGTAGCCGTCCTCGAAGCCGACCTGCAGCTCGCGCGTCTCGGCGGTCGGCGCCGTGGTCCACTGGTAGATCTCCTCGCCCGGGACGTGGCTCGGCTCCTCGAGCTCCGAGCCCTCGACCGAGCGGCTCCAGAGGTTGGTGTCGATGCTGTAGCGCCCCTCGTCGCCACCCTCGACGGGGAGGCCCCGCTCGGCGGCGTAGGCCTGCTCCCACTCGCGGGTGAGCCCGAGCTCGCGGACCGGCGCGATGACCTCCATGTCGGAATCCCGCCAGACCGCCTCGAACCGGAGCTGGTCGTTGCCCTTGCCGGTGCAGCCGTGGGCGAGGCCGCTACAGCCCTCCGCCTCGGCGACCTCGAGGATGGCCGTGGCGATGACCGGTCGCGCCAGCGCCGTCCCGAGGGGATAGCCCTGGTAGGTGGCGTTGGCGCGGACGGCGTCGAAGCAGAGCTGGGCGAACTCGGCCTTCGCGTCGACGACGTGGTGCTCGAGGTCGAGCGCCTCGGCGGTCGCCTCCGCCTCGGCGAACTCGTCGGCGGGCTGGCCGACGTCGACCGTGACGCCGACGACCTCGTCGTAGCCGTACTCCTCCTCGAGCAGCGGGACGCAGACGGTGGTGTCGAGCCCGCCGGAGAAGGCGAGCGCGACGCGCCTGGCCTCGCCGGTCGCACCCGGGGCCGCGGCCGGGTTCGTGTCGGGGGTCGTGTCTGGGTTCGAATCGGGGGTCGGATCTGGGTTGGTGTCTGCCATCGGTGTGTCGGTGAT
>SLIW01000560.1 GCA_007135435.1 Natronomonas sp. | reverse complement strand
GGCGGGGGAGCACAAAACCGTTCGCGACGGCGCGAGGCACGTGCCTCCCAGGTGAGGGCTGACACAGACAAGCCCGTCCGTCCGTCCCACTCGACGCCGAGCATCCCACCAGGGATGCGATCGAACCAGTCACCGGATGATTCGACGGATAAATCGAATCCGGAGGTGGGTGGACGATACGCCGCCTCGGGGACATGGGACGGACAACGGAAGGATTCCACGTCCAGGGGAAGGATTCCACGTCCAGGGGAAGGATTCCACGTCCAGGGGAAGGATTCCACGTCCAAAGGGAGATTCGACGGCGGTGGTGGTGTACGGCAGTCGCCGCACACGTGATGGCCGTTGGCCCCGAAGCACGGACGTTTTACCGGCCGACCCACAAGTGGGTCGCAATGAGCCAGGAACCGGACCGCGAGTACTCCCCCGGGGATCTCCGCAACACGGGGCTGTCGCTGAAGCACGACCGGACGTGGGACTACGAGCTCGACCGCATCGTCGAGGCGGTCGCCGAGCGCGACGCGTCGACGGTCGGGCTGCAGTTCCCGGAGGGACTCAAGCGGCGCGCCGCGCGCGTCGCAGACGACCTGCGCGCGCTGCTCGCCGACGACGTCCGGGTCCTCATCTCCGGACAGCCCTGCTACGGCGCCTGCGACCTCGACACGTACGTGATGCGGCGGGCGGACGTGTTCGTCCACTTCGGCCACTCGCCGATGAAGGAGTCGGAGAAGATCATCTACGTGCCGCTGTTCTCGAACGTCGAGGTGACGCCCATCATGGAGGAGGCACTCGCGGAGCTGACCGACCCGGCGGAGGACGACCGCGTCGGTCTCGTGACCACCGCCCAGCACATGAACAAGTTCGACGAGATGCGGGCGTGGCTGGAGGCACGGGGATACGTCGTCGAGACCAGGCGGGGGGACGAGCGGCTCACCCACGAGGGACAGGTGCTCGGCTGCAACTACGCGTCGGCCGACGTGGACGCCGACCAGGTCCTGTACGTGGGCGGCGGGAAGTTCCACCCCCTGGGGCTGGCCATGGAGCACCCCGACAAGACGGTCGTCATCGCCGACCCGGTCAACAACGCCGTCCACGTCGCCGACACCGAGCGGTTCATGAAGCAGCGCTACGGGGCGGTCCACCGCGCAATGGACGCCGAGGAGTGGGGCGTCATCTTCTGTACGAAGATCGGCCAGGGTCGCTGGGAGGTCGCCGAGGAGATCGTCGCCGAGAACGACGACGCCTACCTCCTGACGATGGACGAGGTGACGCCCGACCGCCTCACCAACTTCGGCTTCGACGCGTACGTCAACACGGGCTGTCCCCGGATCACCACCGACGACGGCCCGCGGTTCGACCGCCCGATGCTCACCCCCCAGGAGTACCGCATCGCCGTCGGCGACGAACCCCTCGACAGCCTCGAGTTCGACACCTTCCACGGGACCTGGTGAGGCGGGGCGAGTCAGCCGTCCCGCCTGTCGACACCAGACAGCGGCCGTCCAGCAACACCCGACGACGGGCGTCATTCGACACCCGAAGACGTTTACGCGGCGGCGACGACCCCCCGACCGATGCCCTCCACCCGACGTCGATTCCTGGCCGGCTGTGCGCTCGCCGCCGGCCCGACCGTGGCTGGGTGCTCCGACGACACCGACCCGGCGCCGGAGCTGGAGGAGACCCTGACGCCCGTCGAGGTCCCCCGTTCAGACCGGGAGATCCTGGCCGAGGCCGCCGACCTCGACGCCCCGTCCATCCCGTCGGCGATCGTCGTCACCGACGACCACCTCGAGGCGGCCGCGACGGAGGTGGAGTCGGCGATCGCGGAGGTCGAGGATCTCAACGCCGAGGCCGACCGTGATCAGGTCGACGTGGACGTCCCCGACGCCGCCGATGTGGAGTGGCGGGTCCACGCCGCAGGCGAGGTGGTCGAAGACGTGCGGTCCGACGGGCCATCGCGTGACGGGCTCTCGTCGCTCAGGCAGGTCCTCGAGGACATGGGAGAGCTCCGGGGGATCCTCCGCACCGTCACTGGCCGGACCGACCTGGGGGCCATCCAGGAGGCGATCGATCGCCAACGGGGGGACGAGCGCGACCTCCGGCACGGGATCGACTACCGGATCGCCGAACCGGTCGGCGATCACCTCCCGACGCGGCGTGCCGCCTGGGAGACGCTCGCGACCCTCGACGGGCTCCAGGACGCCGCGGAGCTCCTGGACGGCGCTGACCAGGACGCCGAGCAACACCCCCGACGGATCGGCGACATCGAACGCGTGCGCGTCCGCCACGAACGACGCCTCGACGACGCCGAGCGCTGGCTCGAGACCTCGTCGGATCCGGGGGCCCCGCCGATCGCCGACGGCATCGCCGCCGAGCTCGTCGCGCTGCACGAGGAGGCCGAACGGATTGGCGCCGAACACGCCGGGGAGGACGACGCGGGCGACTCGCTGGCCGACCGGATCGACGCGGTCCGCGTGAGGATCGGCCGTCGCGGGGTCCGGATCGCCGAGGAGCTCGACGGGCTGGTCGACGAGCTCGACGGGCGCGCGGACGACGGGGACGCCTTCGAGAGCACGGGCGACGGAGACGGCGAGGATGCGGGAGCGCTCGCCCGCGTCCGTGGGGTCGAGACGCTCCTGAACGGCCTGGAGTGGCTGGTCGAGTACGAGGCGGTTGACGTCGCGGCCGAGCGGACCATCGACCGGCTCGGCGACCGCGAGTTCCCCGCCCCGGAGGTCCTGGAGGCGAAGCGACGGGCGGTCGAGCGGATCGAGCACGTCGCCGGGGCATCACCGATCGAGCGGCACCTGGCGAGACGGAGCACGGTGGTGGTGGACCACGGCGACGGCCACCCGCGGCGGGACGTCGCCGACCTCGAGGCGGTCGCCTACGCGCATTTCGTCTACACGGCGGCGGCGGAGTGGGCCGACCGCGGCGCCGCCAGCGGGGGCCGACTCAGTGATCGACTTCAGGCCGAACAGTCATAGGCCCCCGTGCGTATACCCCCCTCATGACAGCCTCCGACACGGACGACGGGCCCGACCGGCTCGTCCAGCTCTACCGGACGTACATCGGGGAACCGGACAGCCGAACCGACGTCTACGCCGGGTTCGCGGTGTTCTTCATCGGGCTCGGGCTTGGCCTCGTCGGGCTCCTGCTGTTCGCGCTGGAGCGCGGCGTGCTCGCCGGCGAGGTGTTCTGGGTCCGGGAGATCGCCTTCGCGACCGGCGCCCTCGGCCTGCCGCTGGTGCTCGTCGCGGTCGTGGTCCTGCTGCCCGCGGACCGGCGGGCGACCTACGTCGCCCTCGGGGGCCTCGCGATCACGCTCGGGGCGATCGCCTTCTTCGTGTCCGTCTACCCGAGCAACTGGAACCACGGGACCCCGGACTACAGCCTCCACGGTGTGACCGTCTACGCGGTGGGCCTCGTCAGCGTCCTCGCCGCCACCGGCTCGGCCCTCGTGGGCTATCACATCGAGCGCGCGCAGGGGGTCCCCGCCGAGGCCGCGCCGTCGACCGAGGAGGACGACCCCGAGGTGACCGAGGAGCAGGTCCGCCGCGACATCGAGGAGGCGATGGCGATGACCGAGGTCTCCTGGGGCGGCGTGCAGAAGGACGACACGGGCAGCCTCACGATTCGACCCGACGAGGAGCTCCAGGGGACCCAGCTCGATCGCTCCATCGCGAAGGTCCACCGCTCGAGCGGGGTCGACGACCAGCTGTCCGCCCTGAAGGGCGTGAAGGGCGGCGAGGAGCGGACCGCCACCAGCACGGACGTCGACGACCAGACCGCCGCCCTCCGCGAGCTCCGCGAGCAGCAGCAGCGCGAGGCCGACCAGGAGCCACAGGGGTTGCTGGCCCGGCTGAAGGCCCTCATCGGCATCTCGCCGTGAGGGAGGCGAAATCTCCTTTCGATACGGGTCGGGCCGACTCGCTGCCGGTGATTCGGGTATCTCGACAGCGTCGGCTGGATCACCGCGACGGTCGACAGGCCCACCCGACCGCTCAGACGACCGGTACGTGTCTCGTCCAGACAGGTCCGTCGGGGCCGTCGAGTCCGTCTAATCCTCGGGACCCGTCGAATCCTCTGAACCCGTCGAATCCTCGGGACCCGTCGAATCCTCTGAACCCGTCGAATCCTCTGAACCCG
>SLIW01000226.1 GCA_007135435.1 Natronomonas sp. | reverse complement strand
TCGTTATCCGGCCGCCTCGTTATCCGGCCGCCTCGTTATCCGGCCGCACTTTCAGTGCCGCTCCAACCCAGCAATCAATCCTCGTCGTCGGTGCTGACCCCGTGGACTCCCTCGTATTCCACGTCGGCGAGCAGCGTCCCGTGGCGGAAGTACCCGTCGACGCTGTCGACGAGGTGTCCCCGGGCGTACTCCGCCCACGTCGCCATGGCCGCCTCGAGCCACTCCTCGACGGCCGCTTCGTCCGCGTCCTCGCCGAGTTCCTCACGGGCGAGCTCGCGAGTCGGGTACTGGTCGAGCAGCCCCCGGCCCTCCTCGACGAACCGGAACGGACGCAGGTGGTAGGCGTCCTCCAGCTGTTCGTCCTCCTCGAGGTGGTGGACCTCCGTCCGGACCGTCTCCTCGAACGGGGGCTCGAGCCTGAGGACGGCCTTCCCCGCGGCTCGCTCGTCGAGCTTCGCGTTCCGGGCCATCCCCTCCAGGACGACGTCGGGATCGACGACGACGGTCTCGACGTCCTCGATGGATCCGGGATCGGGCTCGTCACCTGGTGGCGCATCCGCCGGTTCGTCGTCGCCTCCTCCAGATTCCTCCCCCGACCGCGAGGTTCCGCCAGCGTTCGGTGCCGAATACGCCACCGGTCCGACCTGCTGGACGTCGTCCCCGTCGTCCCCGTCGTCCCCGTCGTCTTCGTCGTCCCCGTCTTCCCCGTCGTTCCCTTCGTCTTCGTCGTCCCCGTCTTCCCCGTCGTCCACCGGGCTGACGTCGTCCGGCTCGTCCTCGTCGATCTCCGGGGAGTTGCCCGCTCGGTCGGCCCGCTCGCCGTCGTCCGGGGCGTCTCCATCCGCTCCCTCCGGTGCCATCGACACCTCCTAGCCGGCGGCCACCAATAAAGGAGGCGTAACGGAGGCACAACGGAGGCGTCCCGTAGGTGTCTCCATCTCGACGGCGGCCCGTAGATCCGCCGTTCGTGTCAGCTGCGGTCTGAATCACTTCCCGAGGACGACGACCTCCCGGAGGTCGAGTGCCGTCTCGAACTCGCGTCGGCGCTCGAGGTCCGTGCCGAGCTGTCGGAGGTGCTCCTCGTGGGCGCGCCGGACGCCCTCCCACTCCCGGTCGTCGAGGTCGAGCTCCTCGCCGATGGCCGCCCAGTGGCCCTCCTCGACGAAGAACACGGCCTGCTCGGGGTCCTCGTGGACGCACTCGTATCGCCGGCCGTAGCTCGGGAGCCTCCCCTGGAGGTGCGCCTGGACCCGATCGACGAGGTCCGGCAACTGGTCGCCGGGGACCGAGGCCTTGGCCGCCGCGAGCACCAGCGCGTTACCGTCGAGGGGCCCGCCCGCCACGGTCAGCCCCCGGCGCGCATGGCCTTCTGGGCGAACTGCTCGACCAGCGGCTCCAGGGTCTCGGCGTCGCCCTCGAAGTCGACGGTCACCTCGGTGAGCCGGATCGAGCCGGCGACGTCGACCACCTCCGTCGACAGCTCGGCGTGCCAGCCGTCGCCCTCGATGCGGTCGGCGTCCGCGTCGACCCGCTCGCCACCGAGGTTCTCGAGGTAGTGGGCGGCAAGCCGCTTCGAGATGCCGCGGAACCGCCGGGTCTCGCGCATCTACCCGCCGCCGCCGGCGACGGGCGGGAAGACGCTCAGCCGGTCGCCGTCGGCGAGCGTCGTCTCGACGTCCTCGAGGTGGACGACCTCCCGGCCGTTCTTGAGCACCGACAGCTGCGGCCGGATGTTCCCCTCGTCGTCCAGCACGTCCCCGGCGAGCTCGGGGAACTCGTCCTCGATGGCGGCGAGGACCTCCCCGACCGTGACGCCCTCCGCGAAGGCGCGCTCGATGGTCTTCTGGCCGACGGCCTGCCGGAAGTTCGCGAAGAACCGTAGCTCGACGGTCACCGACCCGTCCTCCGCCACTCCCTCGCTGTCTGTCGAGTCGGGGCTCATGCGTCCGAGAGCCGGATGCCGTCCTCGACCAGGCGGACCGTCCGCTCGCGGTCCAGCTGGGCGGCCAGCCAGTCGTGCTCGTACAGCTGTGCGACGAGGTCGGCGTAGAGGTTCCGCCAGGCGATGGCGTAGATGGGCGACTGCCCCCACGCCCGGAGCTCGGGGACGAACTCGTCGAACCGACGCCCCCGGGACTCGAAGTGCTCGATGATGTCGAGGAGGGCACCCGCGGCCTCGGCGTCGTCATCCGCGTCCGCGAGGATCGCGTCGATCCGCTGGTTGTACCCCTCGACCGCCCGCTGCATGTCCTGGCCCGCGCCGGCGCCGTCCTCCGGAAGCGACTCCAGGAGGGGCTCCGGGACCCCGAGCGTGATCTCGTCCATGGGGTGAACTGGACCCACGTGACCAAAAAAGGGCCGGGGCTCTGGGCGATAGACGCGCAAACGTCGAGGCCCATTGGCGATCGGCCGCCACGTCCAGGCCGTTGGGCAATCGACCGCCGACGGACTCCGTCCAGTGTAGCCTCAAGGCTGACATAGCGAGTCTACTCGCGTATTCAACGAACAGATAGCACCAACTCCTGACAGAAACAGGCTGCAAGACTTAGAGGGTATATGCAGCACACGTTCACGGTTATTTTTGCTGTCCCACCGAAGCATCCGCTGCCTCGGGTTCGAAACTGATCGACGAACCCGTTATTGCAGAGGGTGTACATTTCCGGGGAATGTTGATGTAAAATAACGGTGTATCGTTCCCTCGCCACACAGCAAGTAGACGTGATTCTGTTCGGGATGGCCACCAGTCGTTTACGACCGTGTGGAGGAAGAACAGCCATGCCTGACATCGACAGCATACGCCGGAGAACCGTATTGAAAGCCAGCGCGATTATGGCCGGGGTACTCGCCGTTGGCACCGCCGCTAGCGCAAGTGAGGAAGCGACCGATGTGGCGACGACGAGGAAGTACTCGGCCTTCATCGGTGATTCGGAGGGGTGGTACTAATTATGGCACACATTGAGACGCCGGACGGTGTACCGCTGTACTACGACGAGCACGGCGAGGGGGACCCAATCGTCTTCGTCAACGGCTGGACGATAGACGCAGACTACTGGTGGCAGCAGAACGTCGAGGCGCTCGCTGAAGGCCATCAGGTCATCACATACGACCACCGCGGCCACGGCCTCTCCGGCAAGACCGGTGACAACCACTCGCTCTCGGACTACGCGGAGGACCTCGAGTTCCTCGTCAATTCACTGGACCTCTCGGACACGACCCTCGTCGGCTGGTCGTTAGGTGGGGCCATCATCCAGACGTACTTGCAGCGGTTCGGTAACGACCGCGTGCGGGCGATTGCCTTCATCGAACAATCACCAATGTACCGTTCCGCTGAGGACTGGGAGTTCGGCGTATTCACCGAAGAGAGCCTCGCCGAATTCGTGGAAGCACTCGGGACGAATCGCGCTGAAGCCGGAAAGCCGTTCATCCAAGACTTATTTGCCGAGCCGCGCTCTGAAGAGCAACTCGCCGAGATGTACGCCCGGACCATGCTGACGCCAACGGCCGTGGCGACGACCATCCTGACCGACTTGGTTACGACGGACTTGCGGAGTCAGCTTTCGGAGATCGAGGTCCCAACACTTCTGATGTACGGCGAACACGAACTCCCCGGCCTTGGAGAGTGGATGCACGAGCAGATTCCGGACTCCGAGCTGGTGATGTTCGCTGAGAGCGGGCACAGCCCATTCTGGGAGGAGCCGGAGAAGTTCAATACCGAACTTGCGTCGTTCGTGTCGCGGGTCGCGGACAGGGAACGCAAGGCAGCGGACTGAGTCCACTGGGGTAACACTCACATTCGAGTTCTGGTTTATCCGATAACGTAGACGCTGTTACTCGGGCTGATAGGAGCGCCATCCCCGAGAGCGACAACTGTACCCGTGAGAGAGAATGAAACGCCGTCTCTGATGAATATGCGCCCTGTATGCAGCACCTTCTGAGAGATCTGATCAGAGCCTGTCAGAACGCGTCTGCTGAATATAGAGCGTGGATGTTGCATATCCGATTGGAATCAAAAATAGATTGACAGATTTCGATTGATGAATACAACGGGCAAACAGATCAGCGAATTCCTGGCAACAAAGTGATGGTTAGTGGTAAATGGAGCACGTTTTCTTCGGTGGAAACAAGCGCTTTCGAGTGTCAAGAACCATTTCTAT
>SLIW01000494.1 GCA_007135435.1 Natronomonas sp. | reverse complement strand
GGGGGATGTGGACGTGACGTGGTGGGGGATGTGGACGTGACGTGGTGGGGGATGTGGACGTGACGTGGTGGGGGATGTGGACGTGACGTGGTGGGGGATGTCGACGTGAAGAAGATGCCCGTCACGCCGCCGCGGGGCTACTCGAAGAGCTGGGCGAACAGCGACGCCTGCCCGCGACGCAGGCGCTCGAGGAACGCCGACTTGCTGATCTCGAGGGCCCCCGCGACGTCGGCGGCGGTCGCCTCCCTGGGGACGGTGAAGTACCCCATCGAGAGCGCCGTCCGCATCGCCTCCGCCTGGGCGGGCGTGAGGTCCCATCCCCTCGCGACACTCCGCTGGTCGTCCGCGCCCAGGTGGTCGTCCGCGCCCAGGGGGTAGACCCGCTCGAGGGAGACGCCGACGGCGTCGCCCGCTGCCTCGAGCACGCCCTGGAGCACCCCGAAGCCGACCACGGCACCCGTGTACCGCTCGATGCCGTCGCGGTACCGCAGGTGGTCGACCAGCAGGCCGACGTCTATCAGCTGGTGGACGGCACACGGGTGCAGCGAGAGACAGCGGTAGTCGATCCGGTCGCCCCCTCGAGAGGCGTGCAGGTACCGGATGCGATCGTCGTCGTCGAGCCACTCGCCGACCGCGGCGTCGGCCGCCGAGAACCGCAGGAGTGCGTTGTCGTCGCGACGGAGCTGCGGCGGCTGGCAGTCGACGGTCGCCCCGACCGACGCCGAGGCCTCCGAAAGGGGGCAGTCGTCGCCGACCACGTCGAACTCGACGACGAGACACTCCTCGATCATCGGTCCCGTGTACGACCCCACTATTTATAATACCGCCACATGTGCGGGTGAACTGATTTGGGCCCGAATGAGCAATCGTTAGGTATGGACGTCGAAACGGTCGAGGCGCGCGCGGGTCCACGCGAGTTCGGGCCCGGCGACGACATGCCAGAGGAGTACCGGAAGGCGGCGACCCGGATGATCCAGTTCCACGCGAACTCCGAGATCATGGGGGCGTACCTCGAGCGCCCGTTCATCCGGGAGGCGCCGAGCATCGACCGAAAGCTCGCGTTCTCCGCGAAGGTGCAGGACGAGATCGGCCACGGTCAGCTGCTCTATCGAGCCGCCGAGGAGCTCGGCGTCAAGACGCGCGAGCAGATGCTCGACGAGCTGGCCCGCGGCGAGGGCAAGTTCCTCAACTGCTTCCACTACCCCATGGAGCGCTGGGAGGAGACGCCGATGATCGCCTTCTTCGTGGACGGCGCCGCGATGCGTCGGCAGGCGACGCTCAAGCGGACCAGCTGGGAGCCGTACGCCCACGCGATGGACAAGATCTGCTTCGAGGAGGGCTTCCACATCAAGCACGGCGAGTCGATCCTCCGGGAGCTTATGACCGGCCCGCGCGCCGTCCAGGAGCGAACCCAGGCGGCCTTCGAGGAGTGGTGGCCGCGCATCCTCCAGTTCTTCGGGCCGACCGACGACCAGTCGACCCATCACGACTTCTCGGCGGCGGTCGGGCTGAAGACGATGACCAACGACGCCCTCCGGCAGGCGTTCCTGAACGCCTACGTCCCCAAGGCCCGCCAGTACGGCCTCGAGCTCCCCGACGAACCGCGGGTCTACCGCGACGCGGAGACCGACCGCTGGGTCGTCGAGCAGGACGACCTCGACTGGGACGAGTTCTGGACGGTCGCCAAGAACGACTACGACGGGAGCCACGTCCAGATCGGCAAGCGCGAGCGGACCCAGGAGGCCGTCGAGTGGGTCCGCGACGCCATCGAGTCACCCGGGCAGGGCGGGGTCACCCCTGCGGCCGCGGACGACTGACCATGCGCTGGGAAGTGTTCCGCCAGGACAAGAAGAAGGACTACCACACCTACGTCGGTACCGTCCACGCACCGAACGCTGAGCTGGCCAAGCAGTACGCCGAGGTCCAGCACGGCCGCCGCAAGCCCACCAACAGCCTCTGGATCGTCCCCAAGGACGCGGTCGAGACCGTCTACGCCGACGACCCGGGCGTCGAGTTCGGCGGGACGACCCAGAAGGACTACCGCTGGGCGACGGCGTACAGCACCGACGAGACGTTCGCCGAGGAGATCGAGGCCAGCCAGCGCGAACAGGAGGAGGCCGAACGGGACATCGCGGAGGCCGACCGGTGACCATGTCCCCGGATCGATCCACCGACGCCCCGGAACCCGGCAGCCTCGGCGGGCCGGACGACCTCGACGACGAGACGCGTACCGCCGTGGAGGCGGAGCTCAGGTGTCTGGCGGACGACGACTTCGTCGTCGCCGAGCGCTACACCGAGTGGCAGGTCCGCGGGCCGACCCTCGAGGCGGACATCGGCATCGGCAACATCGCCCAGGACGAGCTCGGCCACGCCCGGCTGTGGTACGACCTGCTCGAGGACTTCGGTCACGACGAGACGGACCTGGTCTGGGAGGCCGACCCGGGGGACTTCAGACACGCCACGCTCGTCGAGCTGCCCTTCGAGACCGGCGACTGGGCGGACTGCGTCGTCCGGAGCTACCTCTACGACCACTACGAGGAGCTCCGCCTGGAGGCGCTGCGGGAGAGCAGCTACCCCCGGATCGTCGACCGGGTCGGGAAGGTCCTCGGCGAGGAGCCGTACCACCGCGAGCACGCCGAGAACTGGCTCGAGCGGCTCGCCGAGGACGCCGGCGGTCGGCGCCGGTTGCAGGAGGCGCTCGACCGGCTGTACCCGCACGCGCTGACGCTCTTCGAGCCGACCGACCAGGAGGACGCCATCGTCGCGCTCGGCATCCGCCGGGAACCGCTCGACGTGCTCCGCGAGGAGTGGCGGGCCATCGTCGTCCCCGTCCTGGCGGGACTCGGCCTCGAGGTGCCCGAGGGCGATGACGCGGACCTGCTCCCCGACGCGCGCGGCCGGGACGGGACCCACACCGACGCCTGGGAGCCGCTGTTCCACGAGTTCACCCACACCTACCACGACCTCGGCCGCGAGGAGGCGGTCTCGCTGATGCCCGACCCCGACGAGGCCGATGTCTGACGACCGCGAGACCGTCGAGGCGGCCCTCGAGGACGACGAGACGGCCCTCGAGGACGACGAGACGGCCCAGGACGAGATCGAGGCGGCGGACGACGAGATCGAGTCGGCCCAGGACGAGATCGAGTCGGCACTCGAGGCCGTGGCGTCCGAGCCGAGCTACTGCACCTATACGGAGTACCGAGAGGGCATCGAGGTCGCGGACCTGCCGGCTACGGGCGCGGACGCCGAGGGTGTCGAGGCCGCGGTCTTCGAGCAGCTCTACGGGGTCGAGGACCCCGAGATGCCCATCTCGGTGGTCGACCTCGGGCTGATCTACGACGTCTCGGTGGTGGACGGCCACGCGACGGTGACGATGACGTTGACCTACACCGGCTGTCCGGCGCGCGACTACCTCCAGGAGGACGTCCGCCTGGCGGCGGCACGCGCCGAGGGCGTCGACACCGCGGAGGTCGAGCTCGTCTGGAGCCCCGAGTGGAGCCTGGAGATGGTGACCGAGGCCGGCAAGGCGGACCTGCGCGAGTTCGGGGTGAGCGTATGAGGAACCGCCCCGATCCCTCCACCGACGTGGAGGCGGACGACGAGCCCGCCACCTGCCCCTACTGCGAGTCGTCGAACACCGAGCGCGAACACCCGAAGGGCCCGTCGCTGTGCCGGTCGATGCACTTCTGTCACGACTGCGGCGAGGTCTTCGAGGCGTTCGGCTGAGAGCACTGGCGCCGCTCGGTCGGTCGCTCCTGTCCCCCACTCCCGTCCGCCCGGAGCGGGCCGAGATCGCGTGAACGCCCGCAGCCGCGTCGATCACTTGCGCACGCCGTTCTCGAGGAAGTCGCGGAGGTTGCGTTCGAGCCCTCGGCCGATCGCGCCGGCGTCGGCGTGGAGCCACCGGCCGTCCCCGTAGGCGGCCGTGACGTCGGCGTCGGGGTACTCGCCGATCCGGAAGCGGAACGAGGGGTCGACGGGGACGTACTCGCGGCCACCGAGGACGATGGTGTCGTGAACCTCGACGCCGTCGGGAACGTCCTCGCGGGCGACACCGAGGAGGACGTGGGCTGGCTGGAAGCAGAGGACGACGTCGCAGGACAGCGGCGGCGCGGCGAGCAGCCCGGCCAGGAGGAACGACTTGTCCTTGCAGTCGCCGACGCCGTCGACGAGCGTCTCCTCGACCGTCCGGTTGTAGTCGTAGACGTCCATCGACTCGAAGTCCCGCTCGTATCGGATGTCCTGGGCGAACCTGACCAGCCGGTCGAACCGCTCGGCGGGGGAGATGGACGTGTCGCGGCCCCGCCCGAGGCCAGAACCTTCGTCGACGTTCTCCCGTCGGTCGTCCGCATCGCTCCGTCCGCGGCCGCCGTCGTTCCCCTGACCGTCGTTCCCCTGCCCGTCGTCCGCATCGCTCCGTCCGTGGCCGTCGCCGGGCACGTCCCGCGCTCGCGTGGCGATGGCGTCGGCCAGCCGGCGGACGACCGGGCTCGAGAGCGACTCCTCGAAGGTCTGTACGTACCCCCGCTCCCGGTCGACGGCGGCCTCGTGGACCGACCGGCGGAGCCGGTGGGTGAGCGACCACCGGGTCGGGGTCGAGTCCCGCCACGCGTACGCGACGACGTAGTCGTTCCTCGAGAGCCGGCGTTCGAAGCGGTCGTGTTTGATCGATGGGGGATCGTCGACGACCCTGTCGGCGGCACGTGGGACAGCCGCCCGTCGCCCGCTCCACCGGAAGGGCGCGGACTCGCAGACGAACGCGAGTTCGTCCGTGCCACGGCGCTGGAGGAGGCACTCGTAGAACCAGGGACCGCTCCTCGCCGGCATACGGGGGACGTCGACCACCACCTCTATCGGCTCGCTCGTCGACCGACGCAGGCCGAACGGATCGCTCACCGCTTCGTTTAGAATCTCGCCGGCCGGATACCCTCGTCTCCGGACCACCAGCCGCCCGTCGACCGACGCCTCGCGGGGGGTGAGTTCGATGGTCACGGAGGTGCCGTCGACGTCCTCGACCCGTCCCCACAGCGTGGTCGCTCGCGGTGGAGACGCCGTTCGCGGGTCGGGGGCGACGACCCCGGTCCCAGGTCCGATCCCGAGGTTGCGGCGGACGAACGAGAGGGTGCTACCCCCTAGTATGATACCCATACCCGCCGTCGTGACGCCCAGGAACTGTCGTCTGTCCATGTCGCGTGGCGTGCGAGCGCGCCCCCCGGCGCCCGCGGTTGGAAGAGAGAACTGGTACCGTAAGATAAGCTTTCTGTTGTGGTAGAAACGACTTAACGGACTCTGGTAGACGTCCGTACACGGTCGGCGCGCGCCACGGGTCGATCCACTGGTGCGTCCGGTCGGAGGAGCCGCGGACAGCCGTCACCGAATTCACGGGGTTACCGGCAACCGTCGCCGGTACCGGGCACGGGGGCGGTCGGGGCGTCGGTGGTCCCGGCCGTTCTCACCGCCGACCGGTAGCGACGGCCGGGCTGGCCGCGGTGGACGGGGTTAACCCCGCGTCGGGGCAAGGGGCGGACGTCGCATGACAGACACAGACGTCATCGTCGACGCGGACTGGCTCGAGGCGAACCTCGAGCGGTTCGCGGGCGACGATCCCGACTACCGACTCGTCGAGGTGAACAACCCGACCGTGACCGACGACTCCGCGTACACCCCCTACGAGGCGGGGCACGTCCCCGGCGCGATCTTCTTCGACTGGGAGGAGGACCTGACCGACCGGAGGACCCGCGACCTCCTCTCGAAGGAGGCGTTCGAGCGACTCAACGGCGAGGCCGGCATCTCCGAGGAGACGACGATCGTCATCTACGGCGGCGGGCGCATCCCCAACTGGTTCGCGCTGTTCGCCTACTGGGAGTACCGCTACTACGGCCACGAGGACATCCGGGTGCTCGACGGCGGGAAGCCCTACTGGGTGGCCAACGACTATCCCCTGGAGACTGCGGTCCCCGACTACCCGGAGGTCGAGTACCACGCGCGCGGACCGTTCGAGTCGATCCGAGCCTACCGCGACGACGTCCGGCAGGCGGTCGACGAGGGGCTCCCGCTGGTCGACGTGCGCTCTCCCGAGGAGTTCACCGGCGAGAAGCTCGCGCCAGAAGGCCTCGACGAGACCGCCCAGCGCGCCGGCCACATCCCGGGCGCGACCAACGTGCCGGTGCCGACGCTGCTGGACGACGACGGGACGTTCAGGTCCCCGGAGGAGCTCCGCGAGCTGTTCGCCGACGCCGGGGTGACGGGCGAGGAGTCCACGATCACCTACTGCAGGGTGGGCGAGCGGTCGGCCATCGAGTGGTTCCTGCTCCACGAGCTCCTCGGCTACGAGGAGGTCCGCAACTACGACGGCTCCTGGACCGAGTGGGGCAACGTGGTCAAGGCGCCGATCGCCCTCGGCGACGGCGAGGGCGACGGGACGGGCGACGACGTGGCATCGGCCGACGACTGACTCGGACGGTATCGCTCAGCCCTGGCTGGCTGATCATTTCCCTCTCACGATGTACCAGTAGTTATCGCTGCGTCCGCGTCTTCATCCACGCTGGCGTACACCGCGGTCGTGGGACGCCGGACCGACGTCCCCGGTCCCCGCCACGTGACGGCGATCGATCACTCCGGACGTAGCGGGGATCGTCCACGTTAGGAGGTTAGTAACCAATTCGGTGGGTCGAGTCGACGGAGGTGTCCATGTCATCGCCAGCAGATCGGGACGAGGCCGGCTCCAGACCGTCGAGGACCGATCCCGACGTCGACGTGGCGGGATCCGTGCCGCTCCGGACCGGTGGCCCCTGTCCGGCCTGCGGCGAGGAGGTCGAGGACCTCGACTTCCTCGAGCTCCCGGCGATCGCCATCAAGCGCGAGATGTACGACGTCTGCGTCATCGAGACGGCCGACCTGCCGACGCCGTGGCGGCATCCGACGGCCATCGCCTACCACGAGGATCCGAACCCCTTCGAGTTCGGGCGGGCGCACGCGGGCCCGCAGGTCGACTAGTCGGTGTTCCCGCCGGAGTCGGCATCACGTCGTCGGTCACCCCACCGACCCCCTGCAGTACCGCGAGCCCGTCGGCGTCCGACCCCCGGTGCACGTCCACGTTCGCCCACCATCGATGATCGACGCAGTAGCCGACCCAGGGATACGCGACGGAGTCGCAGACCCCGGGATTCGCGACGGAGCCGCCGGCCCAGGGATACTCGACGGAGCTGCCGGCCCAGGGATACGCGACGTCCAACGACCTCCACCTGATCCTCCTGGAACCCGGTGATGCTCCGAACGGCGTGTGTGGTCGTCCTCGTGTCGCTCGTCGGGACGCCCGGTGTGGGCCCGGGGGGGCTGGCGGAGTACTGGCCGCCGGCGGTGCGAGCGGGCTGGTTCCTCGTCGGGTTCGTCGCCGCCTTCGTCGTCGGGTGGTACCTCTTCGAACCTGCCGTTACCAGGGTGATCAGGCGTCGGAACCGGAACAACCCGACCATCCAGGAGGCGATCTCGCGGTACGTACGGCTGTTGGTGGTCGTCGTCGCCGTGGGCGTGGGCGCCGGGGTCGCCGGGTTCGGCGGTGTCCTGGCCGGGTCGGCACTCGTCCTGGCGGCGCTGACGCTCGCGCTGGGCGTCGCCGGGCAACAGGTCGTCGGATCGCTCCTCAGCGGGCTCGTGCTCGTCCTCGACCCGGAGTTCAACGTCGGCGACTACGTCGTCTGGGAGGACGGCGAGGGGACCGTCCTCTCGATCACGCTCCGCGTTACGCGGGTCCGGACGCCGTCGAACGAGCTCGTGACCATCCCGAACACGGTCCTCACCGAGCAGGCCATCACCCGCCCGTACGGGCGTCGACGAGTCATGATCGTCGACCGCGTCGAGGTCGGCTACGACGACGACGTGGATCTGGTGAAGGGTCTCCTCGTGGAAACCGCGGCGGGCCTCGACGGCGTCCTCGAGCGTCCCGCCCCGGAGGCGTTCGTCGACGAGCTCGCCGACGACGGCGTCGTCATCCGGGTCCACTACTGGCTCGACGCACCGCGCCCGCACGAGGCCCCGCGCATCACGTCTCGCTACACCGAGGCCATCAAGGAGCGACTCTCGGCCGCGGACGTGACGATCAGTCCGGCCTCTCAGCACGAGCTGCAGGGCAGCCTCGAGATCGGCGACACCGAGTGACCACGATCGCCGGCGACCCGACCCCGACTGCGCGCGATCACCATCGATCGGCGCCCTCGGACGCCGTATCGGGAACGCCTTTACCGGCGGCCGCAGTACACCCGTCGATGACCGACGGAACCGACGACGGGGGAGCGGGCTGGTTCGCGGACGTCGACCCCGGGGACGTGGACGCCGCCGCGGCCGCGATCGTCGACGGGCAGGCCGACGATCCCGCCGACTGGCCGCGGCTGGCCGTCGAGGCCGGCTTCGCCGACTCCGTGGACGAGTACTACGACCTCCTCCACGACGCGACCGTCGCGGCCAGCCGGCGCGAGGTCCGCGAGCGGGAGGGGGCAGCCGACCAGCAGCTCGTCCACGCCGTGCGGGCCATGGACGACTGCGAGCGCGTGGCGAACGAGCTCGCCGAGCGGGTCGCCGAGTGGGCCGGGAGCACGATCGAGGACGCCGGTGTGGGGGTCACCTACGCACGACAGCTCGCGGAGGAGCTGGACGCAGGCGCGGACACCGACGTAGACGCAGACGAAGGCGTGGACACAGACGAAGGTGCGGACGCAGACGCGGACGAAGCCGCTGACACGCGCGACCCGGTCGTCTCGCTGGCCCGCCGCGTTCGCGACCTCGACGACGAGGCGGCGGCCCTGCGCGCGCACGTCGAACGGACGGCCCCCGAGGTCGCCCCCAACCTCTCGGCGCTGGCCGGCCCGGTGCTCGCGGCCCGGCTGATCGGGCTCGCCGGAGGGCTGGCCCAGCTCGCCCGGAAGCCATCGGGGACGGTGCAGGTCCTCGGCGCCGAGGAGGCGCTGTTCGCCCACCTGCGCGGGCGGGCGCCGTCGCCGAAGCACGGCGTCATCTACACCCACGAGGCGGTCCGGGGGACCCACCCGGACCAGCGCGGATCGGCGGCGCGGGCGCTGGCCGGGAAGCTCGCCATCGCGGCCCGCGTCGACCACTACTCCGGCGAGCTGAAGCCGGAGCTCGAGGCGGACCTGCAGGATCGGATCGAGCGCATCCAGGCGCGTGATGCGGAGTGACCTCCTTGCCGGCGGGCGTCGAACGCCGCGAGTTCGACGGGCGCGAGTCACTGGCCACGCGCGGCGAGCCGGTCTCCGGCGAGCCGACCGACGGCGACTGGCGACGGTGGGACCCCCGGCGCTCCAAGCTCGGCGCCATGCTCGAACGGGGCATGGAGACGGGGCTGGCGGGCGACGAGACCGTCCTCTACCTCGGCGCCGCCGCCGGGACGACCGTCAGCCACGTCGCCGACTTCGCCGGGCCGACCTACGCCGTCGAGTTCGCGGCGCGGCCGGCCCGCGACCTCCTCGCGGTGTGCGGGCCCCGCCCGAACCTCTTCCCGCTGCTCAAGGACGCCCGGAAGCCCGAGACGTACGCCCACGTCGTCGAGCCCGTCGACGTCGTGATCCAGGACGTGGCGACCAGGGGTCAGGCACGGGTCGCGCTCGCGAACCGCAGATTCCTCCGTGAGGACGGGCGCCTCCTGCTGGCGGTCAAGGCGCGCAGCGAGGACGTCGCCCGAGACCCGGACGAGGTGTTCGACGAGGTGCTGGAGGCACTCGAGGAGGGCTTCGAGGTCCTGGAGACCCGGTCGCTGGAGCCGTACCACGACGATCACCTCGGCGTTGTCGCGCGGCCCCGGTAGCGAGCTCGAACGGCGTGGGCGAGATCCGCTAGCGGGCTGCTTCCTCCACCGGGAGCGCAACCGGGTGTGCGAAGCGATTACCGCTGTTCACATGCTATTTAATGACCGGCGGCGAAGCACCGCCGATGGACCTGGGCTCGCGCGAGGCCTTCGACCGATCCGGGACGTTCGGCATCGAGGAGGAGTTCTTCGTCGTCGACGCGGAGGGACGGCCGGTCTCGGGGACCGACGAGCTCGTCTACGAGCGCGAGCCGCCGTCGATCCTCGAGGGCCGGCTCGACCACGAGCTGTTCAAGTTCGTGATCGAGACGCAGACGCCCGTCGCGGAGTCGTTCTCGGAGGCCGCCGACCTCCTCTCGGAGGTCCGGGAGGCGCTCGTCGAGCACGCGACGGCGCACGGCTACCGGATCGCCGGCGCGGGCCTGCATCCCGCGGCGAAGTGGCGCGAGCTCGAGCACGCCGAGAAGTCGCGGTACCGCGCCCAGCTCGACCGGATCCAGTACCCCCAGCACCGGAACACGACCGCCGGGCTCCACCTCCACCTCGGGGTCGACGACGCCGACAAGGCCGTCTGGATCGCGAACGAGCTCCGGTGGTACCTGCCGATTCTGCTGGCCCTCTCGGCGAACTCGCCGTTCTGGAACGGCTTCGACACCGGCCTCGCCTCGGCGCGCGCGAAGATCTTCGAGGGGCTCCCGAACACCGGGATGCCGACGACGTTCGCGGACTTCGAGGAGTTCGAGCGGTTCGAGCGGACGATGGTCGAGACAGGCTCGATCAACGACCGCGGCGAGCTCTGGTACGACGTCCGGCCGCACACCACCCACGGGACCGTCGAGATCCGGACGCCCGACGGGCAGGCCGACCCCGATCGCGTGCTGGCGCTCCTCGAGTACGCCGACGCGCTCGTCGAGGACCTCGGCGAGCGGTACGACGACGGCGAGGCAGGCAGCGGCCACCGCTGCGAACTCCTCGACGAGAACAAGTGGCGGGCGATGCGGTACGGTCACGACGCGGCCCTCCTCGACCGGGACTGGGAGGGGACGGTCCCGCTGGGCGAACTCGTCGACCGCGAGTGCGAGCGCCTCGGGGTCTCGGGCATCGCCTCGGTGTACGACGGAGGGAGCGGAGCGGCCCTCCAGCGGCGCCGGCTCGCCGAGGGCGGTCCCGACGCACTCCGCGAGTGCCTGTTACTCGGTTGAGATTTACCATGCGTTTTATTTAGGGGTACTCCCACTGTCCGCGTGGTAACGACACATGTCTACCGACGAACCGGCGGAGGAGGGGGCCGACGCGGATGACGGACGGGTACGGGACCGACTGGGCGAGGAGGCCGAGCGAGTGGCCGAGCAGGCCGCGGCGGGGTTCGACGAGGGGATCGTCGACCTCGTCGCGTGGGTGCTGGACACGGAGACGCGGGCGCGGATCTACGTGTTCCTCCGGAAGCACCCCGGCAGCACGAGCGAGGAGATCGCCGAGGGGACGGGGCTGTACCCGAGCACGGTCCGGGAGGCGCTCGCGGAGCTGCACGGCGAGGGGACCGTCCAGCGGACCAAGCGCGAGTCCGAAGGCGCTGGGAACAACCCCTACGAGTACGTCGCGATCCCCCCGAGCGAGCTCGTCGCCGGGGTCGTCCAGGAGGTCCAGGACGAGCTGAACACGGTCTTCAACCTGGATTCACACCTGGGCGTCGCGAGCGACGAACGGTCGGAACCGGTCTCGATCACCGTCAGCGAGGAGCCCGGTGCGGCCGCGCCGAACCGGGACGACGACTGAGGCGGCGTTCCAGGGCGGTCAGGACGGCGAGCCGGGAACTTCGGGCCGGCGTGCCGGGAAGGTCGAGCCGGCGCGTTGGACACCACTGATGTGGGAGGGGGTCTCGGACGGGCACAGCACCAGCCGCAGGGACGCTGTCCTGGCTACCACGACGGGGGTTCGAGGCCAGCCTCCTCGACCAGGTCCTTCCAGCGCTGCTGAACGGTCAGTCGGGAGACGCCCGCGGCCTCCGCGACGGCGGCCTGCGACCGGCGGTCGCCGGCGATGAGCGCGCCGGCGTAGAGGCTGGCGGCCACCGTCGCCCGTTTCGAGCGGTCCGCGTCGGGGAGCGTCGACAGGAAGAGGTCCGTCGCCCGCGAGCGTGCGTCGCTCCCGAGGTCCAGCCGCTCGGCGGCGTCGTCGAGGGCGGCCAGCCACTCCTCGTTCTCGACGTGGTCGCGGGCGCGGTACACGCACGTCCCTCGGGCTCGGAGGGGCATAAACGGTCGCCGCAGGGTGGAACTAGTCGGATCGGGGGTGGTAGCGACAGGTATTTTTGAGGCACCCCGGTACGAGAGGGTGCGCGCGGGTAGCCAAGCCAGGCCAACGGCGCAGCGCTTAGGACGCTGTCCCATAGGGGTCCGCCGGTTCGAATCCGGTCCCGCGCATCCTGTCGCTCGCCGCACGGCGAGCGACGGATGCGCCCGGCGGATTCGAACCCTACCAGACGCGCGCAGCGAAGCGAGCACGTCTGGTTCTGGTTCGAATCCGGTCCCGCGCAACATCATCGAACGACGAAGACCACAAATCGTCCCCCTCGGGGATTCAAGACGCCAGCGCACCAACAGATCGAGAACCCCGACATGGCGACCGATCCGACGACCGACCGCGAGCCCACCACCTCGTTCGACCGCCGGCACGCGATAGCCGTCTTCGGGGCCCTCGCGCTGTTCGGCGGCGGCGCCCTGATGCTCGCCGAGGGGATCAGGGTCCTCGTCGTGACCCCCGAGCTCCCCCCGCAGCCGCTGTTCGAGCTCGTGGCGGTCGCCATGGGCACGCTGGCGATCCTCTACGCCGGCCTGCTGTCGGCGTGGCTACTGCGGGAAGCACGAGCCGTCCGCGCGGCTCGGTGAGCGTTCCGGAACGCGGGCCACGGAATCGGGCTGGTGATCGAGGCGTAGCGCCCACGAAGCCCTCGCTGATCGAAGCCCGGCGGTCGTGGACGGCCGCTTCCCTGGTCGTGTCCAGTCGAGCGCGAGCCGGGGACACCGCGTTCGAGCGCATGCCGAGAGCCCCGACCGGTTGAAGGCCCGCCCACACCGGCTGGTTGGCCAGTCTGGGCGGAAATGGAAGGGGCGGATCGGTCGAAAGGGTTCGTCGGCGCGGAGTTCGTGCGCCCCTCGTCGGAAACCGGAAACTTCCGAGGATGGTGGACGACGATGAGCCGAGCAGTGGCGACCAACGTGTCCTGGAGGGCGGTGCGATCACCCAACCTGCAATAGGCAACAGCAGTCGTTCGCTGCCGAGAGATCGCCCCCCGTGGAGCGCCGACGTTGTCGCCGGCAGGCCACCTTCCGCCACCGGTCGCCTGCCTTATAAATACCCGATAGTCATCGGGTTTCAGCGGTCGACTACGTCGAGTCGACCGACGTCGCCTTATAAACACCCGATAAGTATCGGGTGACCGTCCGGAACGAGCGTCCCGATCGGAAGCGACCGATGAGCGGTGACCGAGGGGAACCGCGGACCGCAGGGGGTCGTGCGACGAGCGAACCGCGAATCCCTCGAGTCGAGCGATCCGGGGTTCAGGTGGTGTCCAGCCCGGAATCGACAGCGGCCCCTGATGCAAGACGCATGGACCCGGGCGGGACCGACTTATGGTCGGCCGGGTCCTAGGTGCCGGACGCAATGGAAGGCACCGAGGTCCGGGTCGTCGAAGTCCGCGAGGTGGGGCCCGACACCGTCGCGGTGACGCTCGAGGCGCCACCAGGGTTCGAGGCCCGGCCGGGGCAGTTTGTCCAGCTCCGCGCAATGGTGGACGACGCCGATGGGGAGGGTGGAGGAGACGGGGAGGACCAAGTCGATGCGGGGGACGACGATGCGGTCACGCGCCACTACTCCATCTCGTCGCCGATCGTCGACGAGACCTTCGAGCTGACGATCGGCGTCGACCCGGAGGGCACGCTGTCGCCGTGGCTCGCCGAGGTCGCGCCGGGAGCGACGGTGGAGATCGCCGGGCCGTGGGGTCGGGTCTACTACGCGGACGAGCCACGGGTGGTGGTCCTCGCGGCGGGCCCCGGCATCGGCGCGGCGGTCGGGGTCGCGGAGCGGGCGGTCATCGATGGTGGATCGCCGACCGTCGTCTACCGCTCTGCAGTCCCTGTCCACGAGGACCGCCTGTCGGCGCTGGCCAGCGCGGGTGCGGACGTCCGCGTGACCGCTGACGACGAGGCATTCGAGGCGGCGGTGGCCGAGATCCTGGAGACGGAGGACGCCGAACGCCAGACGTTCGTCTACGGGTTCGCGCCGTTCGTCGAGGACGCCAGGGAGGCGATTCTCGCGGCCGGTGGCGATCCGGGCGTTGCGAAGGTAGAGAACTACGGGTGAAGCGAAACCACGGTACCCACCTTGGACCAAGGGGGCGCGTAACTGCCCGCCGCTGCATCCGGAACGTCTCGGCTATCATCCGTCTGGTATGGACCCCTCCCTCGTGTTGGATAGCCCTCGCTGAGTCTCACAACTGTCGAAGGAGTCTCGTATAACTGTCAGCGTGCCGACCGGTCTGGTCGGACCAGTGCGTCCAGGGGGTTCCGTCCGTCCCGAACGTAGCCGTCGGTGGCAGTCAGAGGCGCTCGGCCTGGACGTCGCCGTCGCTCGTCACCGTGACGCGACACCCGTAGTAGTCGAACTCGAGCTCCCCGTGGACGCCGGGTTGCCGGGCCCGCGTCCCCCAGAGGGCGGCGAGGCTGTCTCCGTCGATCGTCTGCTGCAGCGGCTCTTCTATGTCGAGGATATCGACGTCGCGACAGGCCGCCACCGCCTCGAGGACGGAGTGGGTGACGTCTTCCGACCGGTCGATCCGTTCCGTGGTCGCCATGTGACATACGCCGGGGAGGTTCGAGGCATAAGCCTTGTCGTGAAATCCAGCACCGACATTCGTGGTGGGCATAGTCGATCGGGGCCGATGCGTGATACGTATCTCACGCGAGGAGATATTCCTGGTGGGCATCCGCGATCGCATCCGCAGGCGGTGTCTCGGACGCCCACGCACCGCCGTTCGTGAGTGGCAGCGTCGGTCGGGAGCTCACCTGTCGGCGGTGGAATCTCCTCCCCGACCTGCCCCCGCGCCATCGTCCACGTCTTCATCGCCGTAGCCGTCGTCCCCGGCGGGATCGTCACCATCTCCGTCCCCCTCCCGTTGGCCA
The DNA here is from genome assembly GCA_007135435.1 of Natronomonas sp. Lineage (GTDB taxonomy): Archaea > Halobacteriota > Halobacteria > Halobacteriales > Haloarculaceae > Natronomonas. The sequence continues at coordinate 209 of SLIW01000494.1, read as the reverse complement.
CCGTCGAGACCTTCGTCCTGGTTCCGTGTCCCTGCGGCCTCAGCCTCGGTCGATTCGCCGGTGTCGTCCGCCTCGGCCGACTCGCCGGCGTCGTCTGCATCGGTCGGTTCGCCGCCGTCGTCTGCATCGGTCGGTTCGCCGCCGTCGTCCGTGTCTGGACCGGCTTCGGCGTCCGCTATCTCCACGGTGTCACCCTCGTCGTCCACGAT
>SLIW01000144.1 GCA_007135435.1 Natronomonas sp. | reverse complement strand
CGTCGTTGATCTCGGCGGCCACCTCCTCGACCTTCTCCTGGGACCGCGAGGTGACGACGACGTCGGCGCCCTGGTCGGCGAACCGCCGGGCGGTGACCTCCCCGATCCCCTGGCTGGAGCCGGTGATGATCGCCGTCTTCCCCTCGACGTCGAACGATCCTACCATGGCCGCCCACCGGGCCTGTCGATGGGGCGAGTCGGTCCCGCGCTCGTCCTCGGATCCGCCGTGTGTCTCGCTGTCATGTACCGTCTTTGAGTTCCCACCCGGTCCAGATAAAGGTAAGTCACCGGCACCGCTAACTAACGTTGGTAAGTGATTGCCGATGGCGCTGGAACGAACGTTTATGCCTGGGCGGTTCCACCTACCACTGGATGGAGACACGGAGCGCCGCGGAGCGCGTCGAACGGCTCGAGTTCGACGTGGAGTGGCCGCCCGGCCACGTCGCCTGCTACCTCGTCGACGGCCCGGAGCCCGTCCTGGTCGACGCCGCCCACCCCGACCACGTCGACGAGTTCCGCGTCCGTCTCGCGGAGCTCGGGTACGAGCCAGGTGACGTCGAACACGTCCTGATCACCCACCCACACGTCGACCACATCGGGCTGGTCTCCGAGATTCTCGAGGCGAGCGAGCCCACGATCTACGCCCCGGCGAGCGTCCGGGAGCGGCTGTCGCAGGATCGGGAGGCGTTCGCCGACCGGGTGCGGCGCAACGCCACGGCTGCCGGGCTCCCGGACGCTGGCGTCGAGCAGGCCGTCGACTTCTCCGTCGAGTCCCTCGAGCGGAACGCCTCCCTGCTCGACCCGGCGGCGATCGACGTCCCGATCCGTCCCGGCGAGACCGTCCAGGTCGGCGGTATCGAGGTCGGGGCGGTCCACACGCCTGGCCACCAGGCGGACCACCTCTGTTATCCGACCCGGATCGGGGACGAACGGGTCCTGCTCGCCGGGGACGTCGCGATCCGACCGTTCAGACCGATCCTCCTCCAGGACGGACTGGACGACAGACACCGGGAGGCGGTCGGCGCCTTCACCGCGGCACTCGACCGCCTCGAGTCACTGGACGTCGATCGGGTCTACCCCGGCCACGGCCCGGTCCACGACGAGCTCTCGGCCACCATCGAACGGGATCGACGGAGCCTCGACGGCCGACTGGCACAGGTCCAGGCGCTCGTGGAGGACGGCCACGGGACCGCCGCGGGCGTCGCGGTCGAGTTGGCCGGCGACCGCGACGTCAGGTACCTGGTCGCCGAGGCGATGAGCGTGCTCGCCCACCTCGAGGCGGAGGGCGTCCTGGTAAGTGAACCGCGAGAGGGCGTACGTCAGTACCGTTCAGCATGACGGATCGCGACGCCGACACGGGAGTTGACGACGAGGGGACCAGTGATTCTGAGCCAACCGGTGCAGCACGCCGCTACGACACGGTCTTCCGGGATATCGGCGGCGTCATCGTCGAGCTCCGGTCGATCAGGGAGGGCTACGCCGCGTTCGTCGGCGAACTGGTGGACCGCGGCGACCTGGGGATGGATACGGACACAGCGCTCTCTGCGTGGAAGTCCACCCTCGGTGACCACTTCAAGGGCCGCGAGGGGACCGAGTACCGGACCGCCCGTGAGGGCTACCGTAAGGCGACCGCCGAACTGTTCGACGGCGACCCACCGGCGGACTGGGAGGACACCTTCGACCGCGTGGCGTCCGCGACCGTGCGACCGAAGGACGGGGCCGTCGAGACCATCGAGGCGCTCGCCGACGCGGGCGTCCAGCAGGCGATCGTCTCGGACATCGATACGCGCGAGGCCGAGCACATGCTCGAGACGTTCGGCGTGCGCGAGCACTTCGACCACGTCACCACCTCGGAGGAGGTCGGCCACACGAAGCCCGACGAGCGGATGTTCCGTGACGCTCTCGAGGGGACGGGCGCGGACCCCGACCGGACGCTGATGGTCGGCGACCGACACACCCACGACGTCGCCGGAGCGGCGGCCGTCGGTATCGACGCCGCCGGGTACGGCGAGGACGGATGGGGCCCCGAGGCCGACTACGAGATCGAGGAGCTCCACGAACTCCTCCACGTCGTCGGTGTGCGAGGGTAAAGCGCCTGCAATCGCCGGCCATACACAGCCGCCGATCACCGGCCAAATCCTTATGCGGCGACCCGGAGATACGCGGGACGCAATGGACTTCGGACTCGACGACAAGACCGCCCTCGTGACGGGCGGGGCGGGCCGTATCGGGAGCGAGGACTGCCGCGTGTTCGCCCAGGAGGGCGCCGAGGTGGTCGTCCTCGACGTGAACGCCGAGGCGGCGGAGAACGTGGCGGGGGAGGTCGAAGCGGAGTACGGCGGCATCGCCCACGCCGTCGAGTGCGACCTCACCGACCGTGCGGAGGTGGCGGATACCGTCGCCGCCCTCGAGGAGGAGACCAGGGGTATCGACGTCCTGGTCAACAACGCCGGGATGGTCGACGCCCGGGATCTCGTGGAGAACTTCGACGACGAGATCTGGGACCGCGACGTCTCCATCAACCTGACGGGGGCGTACAACGTCACCCGCGAGGTCTATCCCAACATGAAGGATCGTGGATGGGGTCGCATCATCAACATGTCCTCGATGGCGGGCTGGCAGGGGGGCTTCGGCCAGCTGTCGTACTCGGCGACGAAGGCCGCCTTCATCGGCTTCGGGAAGACCCTCGCCCTGGAGGGCGCCCAGCACGGGATCACCTCGAACGTCGTCGCCCCGAGCATCGTCGTCGGCGCCCTTGCGGACCTCCCCATCGAGCAGCTCGAGGAGGTGGACGAGCACTTCGCCCGGATCGCGAAGGCGACCCCGATGCGGAAGCTGGGTCGCGAGGAGGACGTCGCCCACCTCGTGGCGTACCTCTCCTCGGAGCAGGCCAGCTACATCACCGGCCAGGTCATCGGCGTCACCGGAGGCATCGACCTGTTCTCCTTCTGACCTCGTCAACCCTTCTCGTAACCCGGTGGCCTGTCCTCCTTCTGGCCTAGGTATCAGTTCTCCAACTGGGACAGCGCTTACGGGGGACCCGGTGCTCACCGTCCAGCGGAAACAGTGGCCAGGCATGCCGAGCGTGTCCCGCCGGTGACCGTCCGATCGACGACCGAGGGGGACACGATCCTTCCAATCGATAACGCTAAGCGGCGCTGTATGTAAGAACATACAGACAGTACTGTTCCCCGACCTCCCGCTCCCGGACCAGACCACCACACGTGTCACCAAGCGACCGATTCCTGGCCGTCGTCACTCAGCGGAGTCGGGCCGTCGTCCTGGTGCTGCTCCTGCTCACGATCGCGATCGGGACCGGCGTCACGGCCGTCGACCAGGACACGTCGCTCGAGCAGTTCGAGACCGAGAGCCCCGAGGCGGAGAAGCTGCAGTACATCGATGATAACTTCGGGGTCACCGAGGACAACACCACCACGGCGCAGATCCTGATCCGGGACGAGAACGTGCTCGACCGGGAGTCGCTGATCGCGACCCTGGAGCTCCAGCAGGCGTTGCGCGCGAACGAGACGGTGAACCAGACACTTGCGGACGATCCCTTCAGCGATCTGTCGCTGGTCGTCGCCAGGATGGCGAAGATCGAGGAGCGACAGGCGGAGCTCGACGAACGACGCGAGCGACTGGAGGACGAGAGCGAGGAACTGGAGGCGGAGGCGGAGCAGCTCGAGGACGAGGTCGAGCAGCTGGAGAACGAGAGCGACAGCCTCGAGGCGGACGCCGAGCAGCTCGAGGAGGACGCTGCAACACTCGAACGACGTCAGGTGGCACTCCGGGAGGACGCCGCTGAACTCGAGCGACGACAGGAGGCACTCGAAGCGCGGATCGTGAGCCTCCAGGGCGGCCTGGAGCAGGTTGCAGCGATCCAGCGCGAGTACGAGGCGGGTACCATCAGCGAGGCAGAGCGCGACAGTCGGACGGACGCCGCGCTCACGAACGCCAGCGACGACGCCGACCTCGACGCCGACGGGGAGTCCCAGTTCCGGGCGGCGGCCGGGGAGGTCCAGGACCTGACGGCCCAGCAGGTCGAGCTGGAGCGCCAGGCCGAGGCCAACGAGACGGCCCGGGAGGACGCGTACGATCGCGGCGTCGCGGTCGCGGACGACCCCCCAGACAGGCAGGCGCTCGCTGACGGACTGAACGCGACCATCGAACTCCAGACCCAGTACGACCGTCTCAACCAGTCGTACGCCGCCGGCGAGGTGACCGACGAGGAGTACGCACAGCAGTCGGAGGATATCGAGCAGGAGATCGACGCGGCCCTCGAGGATGCCAGCACGACCGCGGGTCTGACCGACGCCGAGGAAGACGAGTATCGCGACGCGGCCGGCGACGTCCGGGAGGCCACCTCCGGGCTGAACCAGGTCCGCGCCGAGCAGGCGGCCGTCGGCGAGGCGCTGGAGGGCGCCTTCGAGGCGGGCACCGTCGGCGTGTTCGCCGACGAGCTGGCCGCGCTCGAGGCGAGCGGCGAGCGCCTGGAGGACCGGGCCTCCTCGCTGCGCGCGGACGGAGCCGCGCTCGAGGAGCGCCAGGAGGCACTCGAGGAGCGGGCAGACGAGCTCGAGGATCGCGGTGAGGAACTCGGGGAGCGGGGCGACGAGCTCGAACGGCGGGCGGACGAGCTCGAGGAACATGGTGAGGAACTCGAGGAGGCGTACGAGGAGCTCGCGGAGCTCGACCTCACGACGGAGGAGGCGATCGAGCAGCTGGAGTCGATGAACGACTCGGAGGTCGAGGCGCAGGTGGCGTCGACCCTCGGCGAGGACGCCGACAGCGGCGTGTTCGTCTTCCTCCCGACCGACTTCGAGCCGGGCTCGACGGAGGCCGACGCCCGGATGCTGTTCGTGACCCAGGTGTCGCCGGAGGCCACTGGTGTCGAGGGCGAGGCACCCGCCAGCATCGTGGACGCCCAGCTCGCGATGGCCTCGCTGGTCGACGACCGGTTCGACGACGGTTTCGTCTTCGGCTCCGGGATCATCTCCGACGAGATGGACCGGTCGCTGACCGACAGCCTGACGATCGTCCTGCCCCTGGCACTGCTCTTCGTCACGCTCGTCCTGGCCGTCGCCTACCGCGACCCGCTGGACATCGCGCTCGGCGTCCTGGGCATCGGCGCCGTCCTGGTCTGGACGTTCGGGTTCATCGGCTGGGCGGGCATCCCCTTCAGCGTCGTGATGATCGCGGTGCCGGTGTTGCTGGTCGGCCTGAGCATCGACTACGCCATCCACGTGTTCATGCGCCATCGCGAACACCGGGGGCCCGATCGCGGATCGACCCGCCGGGCGATGGTCGTCGCGCTCGGCGGCGTGGGGCTGGCGCTCATCTGGGTGACCGCGACCGCGATGATCGGCTTCCTCTCGAACCTCATCAGCCCGATCGCCCCGATCCGCCAGTTCGGCATCGCCAGCGCGTTCGGGATCGCCTCGGCGCTCCTGATCTTCGGCGTGCTCGTTCCGGCGCTCAAGGTCGAGACCGACGCGATCCTCGAAGCCCGCGGGTTCGATCGCCGCAGGCGGGCGTTCGGCACGGGCGGTGGGGCGTTCACCACGTTCCTCTCGGTCGGCCAGCGTGCCGCCGGGCGGGTCCCGTGGGCGGTCGTGGCCGTCGCCCTGCTGCTCACGGCTGGTGGCGTGGTCGGCGCGAGCCAGGTCGACACGTCGTTCGACCAGGAGGACTTCATCGCCGACGACCCGCCGGCGTGGATGAAGGACCTCCCGGGGCCGTTCGCACCCGGCGACTACAGCGCCAAGGCGAACCTCCAGTACGTCAACGAGAACTTCCTCCGGCAGGACGCACGGGCACAGGTCCTGCTCGAGGGGGACGTCACCGACGACCGCACCCTCGTGCGGATCGACGGGGCCGAGCGGGAGGCCGCCGCGAAGGACTCTACCATCGTGCTCTCGGACGGGAGCGCGGACGTGGACAGCCCGCTGTCGAGCATGGAGGCGGTCGCCGACCGGAACGAGAGCTTCAACGAGACGTTCACCGACGCGGACACCACCGGCGACGGCATCCCCGACGAGAACGTGACGGCCGTCTACGACGCGCTGTTCGAGGCCGACGAGGAGGCGGCCGCGGAAGTCGTCTTCCGGAACGAGGCGGGCGAGTACGAGGCGGTCCGCATGGTGATCTCGGTCAGGGGAGGGGCGTCCGCCGGGGACGTGACCGCTGACATGCGCGATGTCGCGGCGTCCGTCGACGGCGACGGCCTCCAGGCCACCGCCACCGGACAGGTCATCGTCTTCCACATCATCGAGAACGAACTCTTCGACACGGTCATCCAGAGCCTGCTTGTCACCCTCGTCGCGGTGTTCGCGTTCCTGATGGCTGGCTATCGATGGATGCATGGCAGTGCCCTCCTCGGGGTGATCACCCTGCTGCCGATCGTCTTCGCCGTCGCGTGGATCCTGGGAACGATGTACCTGCTGGGGATCTCGTTCAACGTCATGACCGGGACGATCACCAGCCTGACCGTCGGCCTGGGGATCGCCTACAACATCCACATGAGCGAGCGGTACATGCTGGAGCGCCGTCGCGGACGTGGCGTCCAGGAGGCACTCCACGTCGCGGTGACCGGCACCGGCGGTGCCCTACTGGGGAGCGCCGCGACCACCATCGGCGGGTTCGGCGTGCTCACGTTCGCCATCCTGCCGCCGCTGCAGCAGTTCGGGGTGATCACGGGCCTCACCATCCTGTACGCGTTCCTCGGGAGCGTGTTCGTGCTCCCGAGCTTCCTCGTGCTCTGGACGCGGTACCTCGGCCCGCCCGGGACGGGGACGGTCCCCGGACCGGCGGCGTCCGAGGTCCCCGGGGCGTCGGGCCGGGAGGCACCTGAGGGGACTGACTGATGGACGAACTGACGGACGAACGAACGGACGAACGCGAGGCCGTCGAGACGGTGGAGGGAACGGGCTGATGGACGAACGCGAGGCCGTCGAGGCGCTGGAGCGGCTGGGGCTGACGAACTACGAGGCGAAGGTGTTCATCGCCCTCCAGCGGCTCGGCTCCGGGAGCGCCCGGGACGTGGCCGAGGAGAGCGACGTCCCCCGCCCGCAGGTGTACTCGACCGCCGAGTCGCTGGAGGCGCGGGGACTGGTCGACGTCCAGCGGTCGGACCCCATCCGGTACCGCCCGGTGGAGCTCGAGGAGGCGAAGACCAGGCTCCGGAACCGGTTCGAGCGGACTCAGGAGACCGCCTTCGAGTACATCGAGCGCGTCCGCACAGAGGGGTCCGGGGACGAGGAGCGAGAGGACATCTGGACGATCACCGGCGCCGAAACCATCGACGCCAGGATCCGACACCTCGTCCGCGGCGCCGACAGGGAGGTCCTGGTCGGCATCCCGTCTGTCTCGATGGTGCGGTCCGAGACCGCCGCCGCCCTCCGCGAGGCGGCCACAGCTGACGTGTCAGTGACGGTCATCAGTCACGACTCGGCGGTCCGGGACCGCTTCGACGACGCCGAGGGTATCGACGTCGTCGAACCCGCCATCGAGGATCCCGGCGGAACCACCGGACGCCTGCTGGTCGTCGACGGGGATACCGTGCTCCTGAGCGTGTTCGGCGGTGAGAACGCGCACGGGGCGTCGGAGACAGCGATCTGGAGCGGCGAAACGCAGTTCGCTCGCGTGCTGATCGGGCTCATCAGGAGTTACCTCCGGGCGTAGCTCCGGGGTCTGCTCGGCGAGCCCGCGGACCTCCCGGGGATCGTGCCCGTCCGCAGGAGCGGCAGTCTCTGCCTGTTACACGGGGAGCATCGTCACCGAAGCCGGCGGCCAGGCGGGGACGAGAGCCGACCGGGCCAGACGACCCGGTCCAGGGTCGGATTCACGGGGGCCACTCACGACGGTCACCCCTGAGAAGTCGAGGGCGATCGTCGGCGGGTGGCTCCGAACCGTCGGCGGGTGGCTCCACACCGATGGCGGATGGCTCCGAACCGTCGGTGGGTGGCTCCACACCGATGGCGGATGGCTCCGCACCGATCCGTCACGCCCGCGCGAGGAGGCTCTCGACGTCGTCACGGAGCCGATCGCCGTACTCGAGCCTGATCTCGCACGCTTCGGCGCGGGTCACGGTCTGCCGCCGGCCGACCTCTCGGGTCAACGGATCGAACGTGTCCACGTCGAATCCCATCCGATCGAGGTACGACGAGACCGTCTGGGAGGTCACACCGTCGTGGATCGCCTCCTCGGCGTAGTCACAGAGTGTATCGAACTCGGGGAGCGTGATCGCGTCGTCGGTCACGCGCCCGGCTCCGTCACCGAGGCGGACGTTGGTGTGGTGCAGCGCCTCCAGGATCTCGTCGACCTGCTCGACGAGCACGACGATCTGACTCGGGAGCGTCGCGTCGGGCGAGCGCCACTCCACGGTGGGCATCTCCTCCCGCAGTCTGACGGGTGTCCACACCGTGTCGTCCGGTGAGAAGGATTCGTCGACCCTCGCCTCGTCGATCCCGGCGTCGATCGCCGCCTCCTTGAACTCCTCGAAGCGGTGCTCGAGCCGCCGTTCCCACTCGGCGACCGTCTCGACGTACTCCCACAGCTGGCCGTGCTTCGGGTAATCCTCGTAGCCCTTCTTCCGGTAGAGGAACGCCCGCGCACCGTCGGCGATCCGTTCACCCTGGAAGTAGGGCGAGGAGTTCGCGAGCGCGAGTGCCGGATCGAGCGCGATCAGGACGTTCAGCTGGTCGACGACGTTCCGCTTCTCGAAGTGGACGTGGGTCCCCGCGCAGTACTTCGCGAAGTCGAACTTGGCGCCGAGGACGCGGTTCTGGATCCGCGAGCGCTCGTCGTCGAGCTGCTCGACGGACTCCCCGTAGATCGGCGTCCCGAGGGGGACGAGGTGCCTGTCGCTCCGGTCGGCGACGTCGAGGACCTCGTCCAGCTGTTCGAGGAACGTTTCCCGGAGGTCGTCGACGCTCTCGCACGGCGGCGTCTTGAGCTCGAACAGCGGCTCCACGAACTCCTCCTCGGTGTACTGGGAGACCTCCGTGAGTGGGCCCGGAGGTGTCAGCTCCCCTCCATCGTCGACGACCCAGTACTCCACCTCGATGGCCTTCTTCATGTAGGGATCGTGTCACCAGATTCGGCTTCGTGGCGGATAAGTTGGTCCCCTTATGCGAGGAACACTCGACCATCTGGACGCTTCTGGTAAGTTCCCGGCGTCCACAGAGCACGCACCGATACTCCCGCGTCGCCCCACGATACACGTCATGGGCCAACGGATCGACGCGATGGTGCATGCTGACCGCCAGAACGTTCGGAACTCGCTGACCGCCTGAATGTTCGGAATTCGCTGACCGCCTGAACGTTCGGGATCCGAACGACACACGGGTTCGAGTGGACCCGGCGGATGGGGTGGAGCTGCTGGATGGATACATCCCCGACCGACTGCTCGAGCTGCAGGACAAAACGACGCTCCTGGCCGGTCACGCCTCTGTCTGCTCCGAGCGGTCCGTCCCTCCCGTAACCCACGATGGAGATTCGACAGCAAAAACGTGACCGAACGCACGATGCCCGTCAGAACGTCGGCAGGTTCTCCAGCTCGTGGAGGTACTCGTCGGCGTCCGCGAACGCGTCGCGGGCGATGACCCGCTTGTGGACCTCGTCGGCGCCGTCGACGATCCGGAACGAGCGGACGCCCTCGTAGAAGTCCGCCAGCGGGAGGTCCCTGGACATCCCGGCGCCGCCGCAGCACTGGATGGCGAGGTCGATCGCCTCCTGGCAGACGTTGGCGACGAACACCTTCGCCATCGATACCTCGACGCGGGCCTCCTCGCCGCGGGAGATCTCGCGGGCGGCGTGGCGGATCATCGTCCGGGCGGCGTGGAGGTCGGTCTCCGCGTCGGCGATGGCGTACCGGAGGGCCTGCTTGTCGGCGAGCGACGTCCCGAACGCCTCGCGGTCGGTCATGTACGCCTTGGCGATGCCGAGCGACCGCATCGCCATCCCCGAGAAGCGCATGCAGTGGGTGAGCCGGGCCGGCCCGAGCCGTTGCTGGACGATGGAGAAGCCGTTGCCCTCGTCGCCGAGGAGGTTCTCCGCCGGCACGCGCACGTTGTCGAGCCGGATCTCGGCGTGGCCGTGGCCGTCCATGTCGGGGCCCAGGTGCGGGATGTCGCGGACGATCTCCACGCCGTCGGCCTCGGTCGGGACGAGGATGATCGAGGCCCCCTCGTACGGGTGGGCGTCGGGGTCGGTGATGGCGAACAGCAGGATCACGTCAGCGTGGCTCCCCTGGGTGATCCACCACTTGTGGCCGTCGACGACCCACTCGTCGCGGTCGCGTTCGGCGGTGGTCCTGAGCATCTTCGGGTCGGAGCCGCCGCCTGGCCGGGGCTCGGTCATCCCGATGGCCGAGCGGATCTCACCGGCGACGAGCGGTTCGAGCCACTCCTCCTTCTGGGCCTCGGTGCCGACCAGCTCGATCGTGTGCATGTTCCCCTCGTCCGGGGCGTCGACGCGCATCGCGGCCGCGCCGAGCAGCGACCGACCGGCCTGCTCGAACAGCGGCAGGACGTCGCGGAAGTCGGCGCCCATCCCTCCGTGGCTCTCGTCGATCTGCGGGCAGTAGATCTCGCGTTCGCGGGCCTCCGCGCGGAGCTCGGCGATCACGTCCTCGCCGGGCGGCCCGCCGCCGAGGTGCTCGCGCTCGGTGGGGATGACGACCTCGTCGACGAACTCGCGGGCACGCCTGGCGAGTTCCTTCGCCTCCTGGGAGTCGTGGTACTCCATGACGCACCCTTCTGAGTACAACATTGTAAAAGGACCGGGACTTCCTCCTCGCGTCCGGCACGACACACCCGGGACCGGCGGCAGATATTTGGGTCCGGGTCACGCATCGGTTCTTACAATGTTAGCACGCCCGGAGGGACCCCGGCGATGACGGATCCGGCCGAGGAGGACGTCGACGACGCCGAACGGGAGTACTTCGAGCGGATCGTCGACGAGGCGTCGCTGGCGGCCTACCTGGAGGGTGAACTCGGCCCGGTCGACGACTACGACGTCCGCCACCACCAGGAGGGCCACTCCAACGAGACGCTGTTCGTCACGTGGGGCGACCGCGAACTCGTCGTCCGGCGACCGCCGCCGGGCGAGATCGCCGACAGCGCCCACGACGTCCTCCGCGAGTACCGCGTCGTCGACGCGCTCCAGGACACCGACGTCCGGGTGCCCACGACCGTCCTCGCCTGCGACGACCACTCGGTCATCGGGTCGGACTTCTACGCCATGGAGCGCGAGGAGGGTGACGTCCTCCGCGACGAGGAACCCGCCAGGTTCGCCAACCTCGCCGCTCGCGAGCGGATCGGCAGGGAGATGGTAGACCGACTGGTCGAGATCCACCAGGTCGACTACGACGCGGTGGGTCTCGAGGAGGGCGACTTCGGCTACCCGCCAGGGTTCACCCAGCGACAGGTCCGGCGGTGGTCCGAGCAGCTCACGTGGGCATTCGAGGTCACCGTCGACGAGCGGGAGGTGCCCGTCCTCTACGACGTGATGGAGTGGCTCTACGACAACGTCCCCGACGACGACGAGTACCCCTCGACGCTGGTCCACGGCGACTACAAGCTGGACAACGTCATGTTCGCCCCGTCAGACGAGCCGGAGATCGCCGCCATCTTCGACTGGGAGATGTCGACCCTCGGCGACCCGTTCACGGACCTCGGGTGGATGCTGTTCTACTGGTACCAGCAAGGCGACCCGGATCCGGCGACGCCGTCGCTCGCGACGACGTTCATGGCCCGCGAGGGGTACCCGACCCGCCGGGAGCTCGTCGACCGCTACGAGCGCGCGACCGGCTTCGAGTTCGACAACTGGCGGTTCTACTGGGTGCTCGCCGCCTACAAGCTGGCGGGCCTCGGGGAGATGTTCTTCCGCCGGTACCTCGAGGGGAACTCGGACGACCCGCTCTACCCGAAGATGCGCGAGGGCGTCCCCGCGCTCGCCGAGCAGGCCCAGATGATCATCGACGGCGAGATGGAGCTCTGACGGTCACTCGACGTCACCCCGGGTTGTGAGAATGGCTGCCGATGCGCCCGCGCGTCGGTCGGATCAGAACGTGATGATCTCGTAGCCGTCCGCCACGAGCGAGCGGATGCTCGGGTGGCCGTCGTGTTCGTCGATCTGGACGACGCCGGCGTCGTCCACCTCGTCCTCGACGCCGAACGCGCTGGCGCAGTAGTCGCAGGCCCCGGCCTCATCGCTCACCGCCGCGTACAGCTCGTGGTACCGGTGATCCGGGTCCTCGAGTTCGGGGATCCACTGCGTGCCAGCTCCGTCGAAGATCAGCTCCAGCTCGTCGCCGTCGGTCTCGTCGAACTCCCGAGCGGCCTGTAACGCGTTCACGACTCGTCCCATCGCGTCACTCGGCTCCGTTCCGGCCAGGATGATGATCGCAGCTTTCGCCATTGCACGCCGGGCTTCGAGCCCCGGTCTTATAGACCGGTCGCCGCTGGGCGTCGGTCGCGTCAACCCGACGACCTGGGCGAGCGACAGGTCGGACGGTCGGTGGTGTCGTCTGTGGTCGTGCCCGTGGTCGTATCAGTGGTGTTGGTGGGAGTCGTGATCCCCGCCGCGGGTGAACCGCCCGGAGAAGGCGCGCTGGACGACCTCCGGGAGCGCCGGGTGGACGTGGACCGACTCCCGGATGTCCCTGACGGTACCGGAGCCCGCCTTCATCGCGACGACGACCTCCTGAATCAGCGTCGAGGCGTCCGGCCCGACGATGTGGCACCCGAGGATCTCCCCGTCCAGATCGATGAGCACCTTCACGACGCCCTCGGCTTTCATCGCGTCGCCCCGGGCGGTGTCCTCGAACCGGTAGGTGTTCGTGGCGTACGCGCGGTCGACGGCCCGGAGTTCCTCCTCGCGCCACCCGACGCCGGCGACCTCCGGGGAGCCGAACACGGCGAACGGCATCGCCGTGTAGTCCACGGGTGCCAGCTCGTCGCCGAAGATGTTCCTGGCGACGGTCCTCGCCTCGTGGTTCGCGCTGTGCTTGAGCAGGTACTCGCCGACGATGTCGCCGAGCGCCCACACCCCCTCGGCGCTCGCGCGGAGGTACTCGTCGGTCTCGACGAACCCCCGCTCGTCGGTCCGGATGCCGGCCGCGTCGAGGTCGAGGAGGTCGGTGTTCGGGCGCCGCCCTGCCGCCACCAGCAGTGCCTCGCCCGAGACCGTCACTGGCTCGGCGTCGTCCACGATTCCGTCACCGTCGCCGTCGCCGTCTCTGGCGCCGTCGCCGTCTCTGGCGCCGTCGCCGTCTCTAGCGCCGTCGCCGTCGCCAGCGCCGTACTCGAACGGCCGCGCCTCGACGGTCACCTCGCCGTCCGACTCGGAGACCGCCGTAGCCGCATGGCCGGTCAGCACCTCGAAGCGGTCGGCGTACCTGGCCGTGAACTCGGCGGCGACCTCCTCGTCCGCCTCGGGGAGGAGGTGGGGCCGTCGGCCGACGATGGTGACCTCGCTCCCGAAGGTCCCGAAGAAGTGGCTCAGCTCGGCGGCGATGTAGCCGCCCCCAATCACGACCAGGTGCTCGGGTGGCGACTCGAGCTGCAGCGCCTCGGTGCTCGTCAGGTAGTCGACCTCCTCGATCCCCTCGACGTCGGGGATCCGCGGCCGGGTCCCGGCCGCGACGAGCACCGTCTCCGCACGCAGCTCGGCGCCCTCGTCCTCGCCGGTGACGACCTCGAGGGTCCGCTCGCCGACGAACCGGCCCTCCCCGTGGTAGAGGTCGTGAGCAGACGAGGACTCGAGGCCACGGCGGATCGACGCCGCGTCATCAGCAACGTCGTCGTTGACGGCCCGGACGATGTCCGTGAACGCCACGTCCTCGACCGACGCCTCGATGCCGAACGCGCCGGCCCGCTCGATGGTCTCGAGGACGTCGGCGTGGTAGAGCAGCAGCTTCGAGGGGATGCACCCCCGGTTGAGACACGTGCCGCCGAGCGGCCCCTTCTCGACGACCGCCACCGACTGCCCGCGGTTCGCCGCGACGTTCGCCACCTCGAGGCCGGATCCCGAACCGATGACCAGGAAGTCGTACTCCTCCATGCACCGACGACGGGACCCGTCGAGAAGTACGCTCGCCCGTGGTGCGGCGCACGGACACAGCCGCACTACCTTTCCGCGTTACAGTCCCGTGCCATCGTCCAGCGACACCGGCCCGTGCCATCGTCCAGCGACACCGGCCCGTGCCATCGTCCAGCGACACCGGCCCGCACCATCGTCCAGCGACACCGGCCCGTGCCACCGATTCGTCACGTAGTCGCTTGGCACAGTCCGATCGGGGACCTAGAGAGAGGGGAGCGTGGACGAGAATGTTCGCCGTACCAGTCGATCGGGTCGGTGTACCCGCAGGGTGTGGTCCGGGTATCCGCACGTTCGGTATGGAACCCGCACGATGTGGTCGTGACCTGGAACGTTGGAATGGTGATACCGGTGTACGACCGCCTGTGGTGGCGATCCAGAGGACCCCGACCGACCGTCGAACACGTTACTCGTACCAACGACAGGTATCAGGTAGATTAGGTTAAGGTCACAAAACGGTAACCGATATACATGGAAAGGTCTGTCTACAGTTTCATCCGGAAAGATCCATCCGACCGACACGAGGTCCCGGAGGATACGATCTTTCGGCTGCTCTCGTCTGGGCGCCGCCGCGCCCTCCTCCGGGCGCTGGAAGAGGCCGATGGCGAGGCCCCGCTCTCGAGCCTCACCGAGGCAGTCGCCCACGCCGAGGGGCTCGAGGACGAGGGCTCCAGCCGGCCGTTCAAGAAGGTCTACGTCTCCCTCTACCAGACCCACGTCCCGGCGATGGTCGAGGCCGGGGTGATCGAGCACGACACCGAGGCCAAGACGGTGGCGCTGACCCCACAGGCCACGCCCCTCCTCCGGTACCTGCACTTCGATCCGGCGAAGGATCGCGGCGGGCCCCTCTCCAGGTTACTCACCTCGGAAGACTCCCACGGCGTCAGCTAGTACGGACTCCGTCCGTCGGATCAGGGAAGCGTCGATTCTGTGAACGGGGAAACCCTGAAGCGGCCAAGAGCCGACGCGGTGAAGTGGCCATCAGCCGACGCGCTCTAGCGGCCAAACGGCCTTGAGCCGAGGCGGTGTAGCTGGGGACGGCTCGTTCGCGGGATCGTCGGTCAGAGCTCGTCGACGGCCGCCTCGATCTCCTCTCGCGGGACCGGGT
>SLIW01000491.1 GCA_007135435.1 Natronomonas sp. | reverse complement strand
TAGACCGAGGTCGAGACTTCGACGGTATCCACGCCCATCCTAATGCCGGGAGGGTCCTAAGCGTTCTCCCCGGTCCCTCGGGCGGTTCGGGCGATTCGGGCGGTTCGGGCGGTTCGGGCGGTTCGGGCGGTTCGGCCGATTCGGGCGGTTCGGGCGGTTCGGGCGATTCGAGCGGTTCGGGCGGTTCGGGCGGTTCGGTCGATTCGGGCGATTCGAGCGGTTCGGGCGATATGGACGACTTTGGCCATTCGAATGGCGCTGGCCGTCCATCCGTCCACATTGGCCGATGAAGACCTCGATCGAGACACGGAAACACTCATCGGCGTCGGCGCCTCGAACGGAGGTATGGACGCCGATAGCCCGTGTGGGTTCGATGGCGACGCCGCAGCCTCCGCTTCCGGGCCTCGACGCGACGGCCGGGGTGGTCGCTGATGGCGAGCGTCTCCGACGCCGACCTGCCGAAGCTGGTCGCCTTCCCCGAGTTCTTCGACCGGCTGCGGGACTCCGGGGCGCTCGACGTCCGGGGCGCGATCCAGTCCGAGACGGAGATCGACGGGATCGTCTACCACCACCGCGGCGTGCAGGTCCCGGCCCACGAGGCAGCCTTCGTCTGGGAGCCCGGGGCCGCGGGTGATGATGGAGTCGATAACGGTGACAGCGTCGACCACGGTGAACGCGACGGATCTGGACCCGGTCACGTGGAGGGCGAGGGCGGGGCGGACGAGACGGACCGCGGACCGACGTTCAGCTTCGAGGTGAGCGCCGTCGGACCCCGCCACGCGTACGCGGTCTTCGACGCGACCCGCTCGTGGGACGTCTACCTGCTGCTGTTCGAGGGGGGCGCGGTGGTGGCGTGGATGAGCGACGAGGAGTTCGCCGTCGAGGAATCGGAGGAGTTCCCGACCAAGGCGGCGGCGGTCGAGGCAGGCCGCTTCTCCTTCGGCGCCTTCTTCCGGTTCGGGCCCGACTGGGTCGAACGCGAGGAGTGGGCGCTGTCGTCGACCGCGCCCGCGCTGATCCAGCTCGGCGACGGGCGGTTGCTCCAGCCCGCCGACGAGGACGAGTTCCTCCAGCACACCCAGGCGATCCCCGTCGAGCTGCAGCCGGGCAACGCGCCCGCGCCGGCTCACCTCGGCGTCGTCGCGGCGGCCGTCTCGGTCGACAGGTAGATCGTCGCCACGAACGTCTCGGCCGACGGCTGATCGGCGCGTCGGGCGTCCCTGGCGACGGCTGATCGGCGCGTCGAGCGTCCCTGGCGACGGCTGATCGGCGCGTCGAGCGTCCCTGACGGCGGGTGACCTGGGCTCGACGGCCGGTCCGCGACCCCCATCGAGCAGACTCCCGATGTGGGGGACTTCTCGGGCGGCCGAAGGAGGTCCGCTGGGACGGTCGAACGGGACCGCGCGGCCGTCGATCGCATCCCCCGCCGGCGTCGACGCTACGACGGGCGCTGCGACCTCGAGAGCACGGATATCGACGATTACTGGGAACACCATTTCCCCTGTTTTTCGGCTCGAACCATGGCCCGAATTTATGGTCTCGTACTACGGACCTCGCGTTGTTCTACCATGGCGAGCTCGGACATCCGCGACCTCAAGCTGGTCGAACTGTACCACCGATACGTCGGTGAACCGTCGTCCAAACGGGACGTCTACGGGTACTGGCTGTTCCTCCTGGGGAGCCTCGCGGGGCTCGTGGGGGTGCTCGTCTACCAGGTCGAGCAGGCGCTCTTCCCGGGGAACTTCGAGATCCGGCAGGTGGCGATCGTCCTCGCGGCGATCGGCCTGGCGCTGGCCGTCCTCGGGATCGTCGTCCTCCTGCCGGTACGCCGGCGGGGGATGCAGGCGAGCGTCGTCGGGCTGCTGATCGCCGTCGGGGGGATCGCCGCGTTCGTCTGGGCCTACCCGTGGGCCTGGTACGTCACCGAGATCGACTACAGCGCGGAGATCATCGCGGTCTACTCGCTGGGGGTCGGCATCATCGTCGCCGTCGCGATCCTGGTCCCGGTCGTCACCGGCGAGAAGGGACTGCTCGTCGAGCCCGAGCTGGGGCTGGGCGAGGACGACCCGCCGATCCTCGTCGGCGACGTCCAGCGGGACGCCTTCTTCAGCGTCTACCGGACCCCCTCGAAGGAGTGGACCTGGCGGACCATCCAGCGCGACGCGGTCGGCCAGAGCGCCCGGACCACGGCGACCGACACCGACGCGCGGATGGACGTCGAGGCGATCCGCGAGCAGATCGCCGGCGCCGGGCTGCTCGACATCACCACGGCGGCCTTCCGCCTCTACCGCACCGAGGACGACGCCTGGCAGTGGTCGCTCGTGGAGGACGACGGCGGGATCGTCGGCCGGAGCGCCGATCCCTACGGCGACCGCGACTCGATCGAGTCCGCGGTCAACTTCATGAAGGAGGCGACCGCCGACGCCGGCATCGTCGAGATCCGCGGCGCCGCCATCGACGTCTACGCCGACGAGGGCGGCCGCTGGCACTGGCGGTTCGTCGACGACCGGCGCCGGCCGCTGGCGACGAGCGTCGACGCCTATCCCGACGAGGGGACCGCCGAGGCGAGCGCGGAGACCTTCGCCGCCGAGGTCGAGGAGCCGCGAGTGCTGGCCCTCGAGTCGGTCGGCGTCGAGCTCTACGAGGACCTGGACGGGGAACTCGACGACCCGGCGGACGTCGACGACGGCGAGGCCGTCGTGGGCGACGGCGGGGACGGCACCCGCGGGCAATGGCGATGGCGGGTCATCGACGGCGACGACCGCCGGCTGGTCGCGAGCGAGGCCACCTTCCACACCAGGGGCGACGCCGAGGACGCCGCGACCGACGTCGTGAAGCGGCTCGACGACGCGGCGCTCGTCGAACACGGGACGTCCGGCTACGAGGTCTACCGGGTCGGCGACGAGTGGCGCTGGCGGCTGCGTGACCGCGCGGACGACATCGTCGCCGCGCAGTACGGCCGGTCGGGGGACGAGGCCGCGGCGCGGGCCCTCGCCGAGCGGACCGGGGCCGCACTCGGTGACGCCGAGGTGATCGAGTTCGAGGGCGTCGACTACGAGGTCTACCCCGGCGACGGCGAGTGGCACTGGCGGCTCGTCTCGGAGGACCGCGAGACCCTCGCCGACAGCACGGTCCCCGCGGCGGACCGCGAGGAGGCCGAGGAGGCTGTCGACCAGATCCGCGAGCAGGCGCTGGCGGCGGACCTCATCGAGTTCGAGCAGGCCGCCTTCCAGCAGTACGAGTCCGACGGCGAGTGGCGCTGGCGGCTCATCGACGAGGACGGGAAGGTCATGGCCGACAGCGGCGAGTCCTACGAGGACAAGGCCGCGGTGATGGAGGGGATGCGCACGCTCAAGGAGAACGCCCCCGACGCCGAGGTCCTGGAGATCGACACCGCGGCCTTCGAGATCTACCTCGCGGAGGACGGCGACTACGCCTGGCGGCTCATCGACGAGGGCGGCAGGCTCGTCGCCGAGAGCGCCGACAGCTACCCCTCGCGGGCGGCTGCCCGGGACGCCGTCGACTTCGTCCTCGAGCACGTCGAGACCGCCGGGGTCCGCACGATGGAGACCGCCGTCTTCCAGCTGTCCAGCGACGACGGCACCTGGGGCTTCTGGCTCGTCGCCGTCGACGGGACGATCCTCGCCGAGGGCGTCGACGACCACTCCACGCGGGACGACGCCAGGGAGGCGACCGCGGCGGTCCAGCGCGCCGGCGACGACGCGCCCGTCGACGTGTTCGGGCCGGTGACGATCCAGCTCCGCGGCGGCTCCGACCCCGAGGCCGGCTGGCACTTCCGGCTCATCGACCGCGACCGGGAGCTCGTCGCGGAGGGCCGCCGCACCTACGAGGACCGCGAGACGGCGCTCGCCGACGTGGAGCGCCTCCGCGAGGGCGCCGCGTCTGCGCCCGTCTTCGAGGTGGGCGACGGTATCGTCTGGGTCGACCGGACGGGCGACGGCTGGCGGTGGCGGCTCGTCGACGCGGACCGGACAGAGCTCGGCGTCGGCCCGCACACCTTCGACGACCGCGAGGGCGCCATCGAGGCCGTCGAGACGGTCAAGGCGCGGGCGCCCGAGGCGGGGAGGTTCGAGATCGACACGCTGGCATTCGAGCCCTACCTCGAACCGGTCGGCGGCGTCGGCGGCGGGGAGAACGGCGCCGACGGCGACGGCGAGGACGCCGAGCGCGAGG
>SLIW01000044.1 GCA_007135435.1 Natronomonas sp. | reverse complement strand
TCACCGCGATGGAGCGTCACCGCGATGGAGCGTCACCGCGATGGAGCGTCACCGCGATGGAGCGTCACCGCGATGGAGCGTCACCGCGATGGAGCGTCACCGCGATGGAGCGTCACCACGTTCGTGCGACATGGCGTTCGTGCGACACCGCTGGACCTCACGTTATCGAGGGGGCATCGTGGAGGAAACGGCATCTGTGGGGTCCAGCCTCCAGTACTTCTATTACTGTTCCATGTGAACACGTAGCGCATGCGAGCCGCACGACTCCACCGGTTCACCGACGACATGCACGGGGCACTGGAGATCGAAGAGGTCGACGCGCCCGACGTCCACGGGGCGACCGACGTGCTCGTGGAGGTCGAGGGGGCGGGATGGTGCCAGACGGACAACCACGTCGTCCAGGGGATGTGGCACGAGGACGACGCGGGCCTGCCACAGATCCTCGGTCACGAGAACGCCGGCGTGGTGGCAGCCGTTGGCGACGAGGTGACGAGCGTCAGCGAGGGGGACAGCGTCGTCGTCCTCCCCGCGGCGACCTGCGGCACCTGTCGAGCGTGTCGCCGCGGGCTGGACTTCCACTGCGAGGAACTCGACATGCCGGGCATCACGAGCGACGGCGGGTTCGCCGAGTACATGGTCGTCCCGGAGCGATCGGTGCTCCCGACCGAGGCGGACCCCCTGGACGTGGCGCCGATGGGCGACGCCGGGGCCACGTCATACCGGTCGGTGAAGAAGGCGGTCACCCACCTCGCCCCCGGCGACCACGCGGCCGTCTTCGGGATCGGCGGACTGGGCCACGTCGGCCTCCAGATCCTCCGGACGTTGAGTCCCGTCGACATCATCGCCGTCGACGTGCGCGAGGACGCGCTCGCTCTGGCGGACGAGCTCGGGGCGGACCACACGATCGACGCCTCGACCGAGGACGTCCCGGGGGCCATCGAGGACCTGACCGACGGCCGGGGCGTAGCGCAGGCCATCGACTTCGCCGGCACCGACGAGTCCCTCAAGGACGGGATCGAATCGCTGGCCGTCGGTGGGGACCATCACGTGGTCGGCTACGGGGGCGACGTCCACGTGCCTGCCCAGCACCTCATCGCGACGGAGACGTCCTTCGTCGGGAACCTCTGTGGGCAGTACCACGAGCTGCAGGAGCTGATGACGCTCGTCGAGGACGGCGCGGTGGCCCTGCGGACCACCATCTACGACCTCGAGGAGATCAACGACGTGGCCGAACGGCTGGATGCGGGGGAGATCGATGGCCGCGCCGTGATCACGCCCTAGAGGGTTTACGATACACCACGTGCATTGTGCACACATGACGGTCGAATACGACTTCAGTGGAAACGTCGCGTTCGTGACCGGTGCCGCCCGAGGGATGGGACGGGCCCACGCCGTCGGATTCGCGGAGAGCGGGGCGGACGTGGTCGCGGTCGACCTCGGCGCCGGCGGCTCGAGCGGCGAGGGGCAGTACGAACTCGCCGCGGAGAGCGACCTGCGGGAGACGGTCGAGCTGGTCGAGGACGCGGGCCAGGAGGCGCTCGGGCTCCCGGTGGACGTCCGCGAGGAGTCCCAGGTCGCCGAGGCCGTCGACGCGGCGCTCGACGCCTTCGGTGGCATCGACGTCCTCGTCAACAACGCGGGGGTGTTCAACCTCGGGGAGGTCCCGGAGATGCCCGAGTCGAAGTGGGACCAGGTCGTGGACACGAACCTGAAGGGCGTCTGGCTGTGCTCCAAGCACGTCTCCCGTCACATGATCGACCGCGGCGACGGGGGCAAGATCGTCAACATCGCCTCGGTCGGTGGCCTGGGCGGCTTCCCGGAGGCGGCGCATTACTCGGGGTCGAAGCACGGCGTCATCGGGTTGACGAGGTCGATGGCGCTCGAGTTCCTCGAACACGACATCAACGTCAACGCGGTGTGCCCGGGATCTGTCGCGACGCGGATCATCCTCGGCATCCCCGAGAACCTCGGCGACGACGTCTGGGACTCCATCACGGACGTCACCGGGGCCTTCAACGTCAAATCACACGTCACGGAGGGTGAGGACGTCCCCATGGATCCGCGTGAGATCACGAAGGCCGTGCTCTGGCTCTCGAGTCCCGACGCCGACTTCGTCAACGGCGTGGCCCTCCCGGTCGACACCGGCTACTCGGCGAAGTGAGCGGACAGCTCGAACGGCTCGAACGGCTCGAACGCCGAAGGACAGTCAGACAGGCGGACACTCGGTCCCTGCGCCGACGACGCGTCCGGACCCCGGTGGTACCTCGACGCTAGGGCCAGCCGTCACCGATCGCCTCCACCTGTCCGGGGTCGTGGCCGAACACCAGCTCGGCGTCGTGGCGGCGTTCGAGGTCCTGGAGCAGGTGAAGGTTGTCGAACCACCGCTGTTTGTTCCAGAGGAGGCCGGCCCCCAGCGGCGCCTGCTCCTCGAAGTTCTCCCGCCGGTACACCTGGTCGCTCGTGAAGACGACCGTCCGATCGTCGTCGAGGTGGACGATGGTCCCGAGGACCCCCGGCGTGTGGCCGGCGAACCGGACGAACTCGATGCCGTCGAAGAACTCTACGCGGTCGCGGTGGACGACCCGCCAGTCGAGATCCCAGTGGAAGTCGTCGAGGAGGTAGCCGGCGCCCCCCTCGTCGGTGGTGGCGCTGTAGTACGCCCACTTGAGCTCCTCCTCGTGGATGAAGACGGGCGTGTCCGTCCCGTCGAAGAACTCCAGCCCACCGGCGTGGTCGCAGTGGAGGTGCGTCTGGAAGACGTAGTCGATGTCGTCGAGGCTCCACCCGGCCGCGTCCAGGTCGTCGTCGAGGCGGTGATCGGCCGCGTCCTCCATCGGGAAGGCCTGGAACAACCAGTCGGGCCAGTGCTCCCCGGCGGCGTCGTGGTGGATCCCCGTGTCCCAGAGGATGGTGCCGTCCGGGTGGTCGATCACCAGGTTGTAGACGGCGTTGTCGACGAACTGCACGTCCGGATTCTGCTCGTCGAGGGTCGCCATCGTTCCACCCTCCACCATGTAGTTGAGGTCGCTCTGGAACGTCCCCCGATCGATGACGTCGATCTCGATGTCGGGCATGCCGTGTCACCTTACACCACACGCCCCAATCAATCATTCGCCGGGGTCGTGGGGGGTCGATCCGATATCACAACGGGGCTCGATGCAACCGCGGGGCCCGAACCGGGCGAGGGATCTCTCGGGGACCAGCCTCAGTGCAGCGCTGGCGACTCCACGACCGTAACGGCAAACTGTTCCGGGCGTACTTCCACGGCGTTCGTCGACGGTGTCCCGGGCCGTGATCGCTCGCAATCACGGCTGATGACTCCTATCCGGGTGGACGCCGCCAGTCAAAACGAACTCTCGACTTCGACGGCGACCTCGTTTCGGCGCAGGAACGGGAGCGTCCACGGCGGATCGTAGCCCATGGAGAACGGTTCGCCCGCGATCGAGACGTTCGCTTCCTCCAGCCTCTCGATCAAGGCTTCGGTCTCGCGGTCGATGCGGTTCTCGGTCGGTCGCCAGGAGAACCGCCGAACGGCGAGTGTGCGTTCCGGGATGGCGACGAGATCGATCGCGTCGTCCGTCGGCCGGGGAGCCGTCTCGACGTCGTACTCTCCCGGAAGGTAAAACCGCATCCGCTCACCGTCTTCGCCCCCGACTTCGACCGGTGCCGTCATCGCAATCGTCGCCCCGCCTACCGACAGTTCGACCGGGGTCGTCATCTCGACCGCTGCGTCGCCTTCGTTCGCCCCCGTAATGTACTGGAACAGCCTGCGGAAGGCGGCCATCTGGGAGTCCGCGACCGTCTCGACGACCACCGATTCGGGATACCGCCGTAGTTCCACGTCGTCGATTCGGGCGACGGTCGTGTAGTGAACGGTCTCCGTCGCAGCGCGCTGGTAGAGATTCGACGCACCGACGGCGGCGACCACCCCGCCGAGTGTTGCGAGGGCGAGTGTGCGCGTTCGAACCATATGGGATGTACGTCCGCTGCCACGATAAACTCCGGTCTGTCGCCTACTACTCTGGTGCCCGATGACTGCACGAATACACCACAGGCCGATCGTTCGGGATTGTGAACGCCACCGTGACGTGGCTGCATGGAGCCCCGACGAAAGCGTGCGAGCGGATGCCGCCTCCCGGATTTGAACCGGGGACAGCTCGATCTTCAGTCGAGTGCTCTCCCAGTCTGAGCTAAGG
>SLIW01000083.1 GCA_007135435.1 Natronomonas sp. | reverse complement strand
GGCGTACCCGAGGATGTTCTGCTTGCGGCGCGTCTCGTAGACGTCGACCCGCCGCGCCACGAGGAATTCCTCGAGGCGGTCCCGGTAGGCCCGCCCGAGGGGTTCGACCGCCTCGAGGACGTACTCGCAGGCCCGATCGTAGGGGACGGTGGGTTCGGTCCCGTCGACGAGCGGCACAGCCAGATCCCAGGCGCGGAGCCGATCCACGCCGAGGGTCCGCCTCCGTCGCTCGTCGTACCGGTGGCGGGGCTCCAGCGACCCACGGACGGCCTCCAGCAGCGCGTCGTGGACCTCCGTCGGCAGATCGACGTGGATTCCGGTCTCCGGGTAGCTCGGCTTGTCGAACGCCATTTCCCTGACCGACCCGTAGTTCCGCGCCTCGGCGAGGGCGACCTGCGCCCGCACCTTGTCCGCGTACACCCTCGCGATGGTGTCGCCGACGTCGGCGTACGCGCCGTGGACCGACCGGTACGCCCGGCGACGGAACGCCCGGTCGGGGTGGCGGAGGTGTGTCCCGAGGTTGACCCGCGAGACCGCGACGCGGTCGCCATCGGGACCCTCCACCGGTTCGGGGTCGACGTCGTTGTTCGTCAGCGTCGTGAAGACGCGGTCCGGTGACTCCACGACGTCCGAGAACTCGGCCAGCAGCGCCTCCACCTCGGGCGATCGGACGTGCGCCGACCGGCGGAGGACGTCCCGGAGGAACCGCTCGTAGGTCGAGAGTCCCGGGGTTCGCTCGATCATCCGCTCGATGGCGTCGCTTCCCGCTGCCACCACCGCGCGGGCGACCGCGTCCGAGCGCTTCGTCACCTCCCGGTCGAGCCGCTCGGCTCGGCGGAGTCGCTCCTCGTGGGCCGCCTCCTCGGTGTCCTCGTTCCGCTTCGCCCGGGCGTAGAGCTCGAGGCGCTGGGTGCGCCGCAGGACCTCCTCGTAGGTCTCGAGGGTCCCGAGGAGGGCATCGCCGTCGGCGAGATCGCCCTCGCCGTCCTGGAGGTCCGCGAGTCGCTCCTCGACGGCGGAAAGCTCGCGTTCCCACGCGTCCGGGGACTCGAAGACCGACGAGAGATCCCACGTGTACTGGTCGTCGATGGCTGTTCGTGTCGGCGGTTCGTTCATGGCTGGTGTGTCGGAGGTTCGTTCATGGCTGGTGTGTCGGAATGTGTGCTCGGTGGGTCGGATGCGTGACGTCAGTGGTCGGCTGGGAACCGGAGATACGGTGCCCATGGGTGGTCGAGGGACGGATCTTGAATCGCGTACGAGAGACGCGAGTCGGTCAGAAGAGGGTGTGAACGGTCATCCTTCGGCCTCGTGACCCCCGCTTCCGGCGGCGGGTACTAAAACCTGCCTGGGTCGTGTCACCACGGACCGCCGGGGACGCCCCCTCCTGAGGGACCGCGGTCGGGCGGCTTTTTGCCCCCGGCGACCGTCCGGTCGCGCATGCTCGACGTCTTCGACGGCGAACCCCGCGCGGTCGACACCCACGCCCACCAGCCGACGGACGTCTTCCTCCGCGACGCCGGTGGCGAGATGATGCAGGACGCCGCGCGGAAGTTCGGCGCGACGCTCGAGACGAAGGGCTACGCGGAGATGGTCGAGGAGTACCGGGAGGCCGGCATCGGCCGGGCGGTGCTGCTCGGCTGGGACGCCGAGACGAACACAGGGAACCCGCCGGTGCCGAACGACCACGTCGCGGAGGTCCGCGACGAACACCCCGAGTTCTTCGTCGGCTTCGGCTCGGTCGACCCCTTGAAGGACGACTGCGTCGCGGAGGCCCGCCGGTGCGTCGAGGACCTCGACCTCTCGGGGTTCAAGTTCCAGCAGATCGCCCAGGGCTTCGCGCCGAACGCCCCGGCCCACCGCGAGCTGTTCGAGACGATCGAGGACCTCGGCGTCCCGGTCGTCTTCCACGGGGGCAACTCGACGCTGGGCGCGGGTTCGCCAGGCGGCCGCGGGCTCCGGATCAAGTACGGCGACCCGATGCTCGTCGACGACGTCGCCGCCGAGCACCCCGACCTGGACATCCTGCTCGCCCACCCGGCGTTCCCGTGGGAGAAGGAGCAGCTCGCCATCTGCCAGCAGAAGGGCAACGTCTACATGGACCTCTCCGGGTGGCTGCCGCGCTACATCGACGACCAGGTGCTGCAGTACGCCGGCACCCTCCTCCGCGACAAGGTCATGTTCGGGACCGACTACCCGATGATCGATCCCGCCGACTGGCTGGCCGACTTCGCCGAGCACACCGACTATCCACCCGAGGTCCAGCGGAAGCTCCTCTGGGAGAACGCCGAGGCGTTCCTGGGCCTGTAGCGCCAGGAGGGCGGCCCGCCGTGTCCGATGTGGGTGGGTGGTGGCGTGACGCGCCTGTCACGTCGCCGGAGCATCCGCCGGGGCTACCGGTGCATCCGGCGATGCTATCGGTGCATCCGGCGATGCTATCGGTCTGTGATCCCGACGACGGGCGATCCGGTCTCGGTCCCCCGCAGTTATATGACGCCCCGGGTTTTCGTGGTGGGTGATGACATACAACGACGTCGAGACCGTATCGAGGACGGAGCTCCGGGACCTCCAGGACGAGCGGCTCGTCGAGACGATCGAGCGGGTCCACGAGAACGTCCAGTTCTACCGGGATCGGCTCGACGAGGCGGGGATCGACCCCGCGGACGTCGACGGCGTCGACGACCTCCCCGACCTCCCGTTCACGACGAAGGAGGACTTCCGCGACCAGTACCCGGACCACCACTTCGCAGTCGACCGCGCGGAGGTGATCCGGATCCACGCCTCCTCGGGGACGACGGGCAAGCCGAAGGTGGTCGGCTACACGCGCGGGGACGTCGACGTCTGGCGGGAGGTGATGGCGCGGTCGCTCGCCGCGGCGGGCGTCGATGCCGACGACACGTTCCAGAACGCCTACGGCTACGGCCTGTTCACCGGGGGGATGGGATTCCACGAGGGCGTCGAGGAGCTGGGCGCGACCGTCATCCCGACCGGCGGGGGCAACACCGCCCGCCAGATCGAGATGCTCCAGGACCTCGAGAGCGACGCCTTCGGGTCGACGCCCTCCTACTGCCTGTACCTCGCCGAACAGGCCAAAGAACAGGGGGTGGACGTCCGGGAGCTCCCCGTCTCGACGGTCGTCATCGGCGCCGAGCCGTTCACCGACGCGATGCGCGACGAGATCGAAGCGCGGCTCGGCGTGAACGCCATCGACATCTACGGGCTCTCTGAGCTGATCGGCCCCGGCGTCTCCGTCGAGTGCGTCGAGGCCCAGGACGGCCTCCACGTCTGGGAGGACCACTTCTACCCGGAGGTGGTCGACCCCGGCACCGGCGAGCCGCTCCCAGAGGGCGAGGAGGGCGAGCTCGTGCTCACCTCGCTGACGAAGGAGGCCGTCCCCGTCATCCGGTACCGGACCGGGGATATGACCTCCCTGACGCGCGAGCCCTGCGAGTGCGGGCGGGTCCACGTCCGGATGGACAACGTCACCGGGCGCGCTGACGACCAGCTCATCGTCCGCGGGATCAACGTCTACCCCAGCCAGATCGAGTCGGTCGTCCTCGAGTTCGACGAGGTGGCCCCGCACTACCGGATCGACCTCGACCGCGAGGAGAACCTCGACACCATCGCGATCACCGTCGAGCTGGTCGAGGGGTTCGACGGCGACCCCGACGACCTCCGCGAGCGGATCGAGCGGCGGCTGCGATCGGTGCTCTCGCTGCGGCCCGACGAGCTCGACGTCGTCCCACCCGGCGGCATCGAGCGCCAGGAGACGGGGAAGGTGAAGCGCGTCTGGGATCACCGCTGATCGCGAGGGCCGACTCGACCCCTCCCGGTGGCGCTACCCTGCGCCAGGGAGGTAGACCCGGCCCCTGAACGTCGCGATTCGGTCGCGCTCGCTCCCGGAGGCATCGGCACTGGCGTCGCCCCCGGAGGCGCCGGCCCCGGCGACCGCCTCGACCGTCACCTGGTACTCGGCGGTCCGTCGGGAGCGGTGGGTCTCCGTGGCCGTGGCGACGAGCGTCGTCCCCGGTTCCACGCCCTCGAGGTACGAGACGTTCGCCTCGAGGGCGAACGCGGTCTCTCCGGCCGCGTTCGAGGCGGCCGCGAACGCCGCGTCGGCGAGCGAGAATATCGCCCCGCCGTGCGGGACGCCGTGGAAGTTGCAGTGATCGGCCGTCAGCTCGAGGGTCGTCTCCGCGCG
>SLIW01000460.1 GCA_007135435.1 Natronomonas sp. | reverse complement strand
TGGCGTACACGAACAACCCCTGGGTCCAGCGGCTCTTCGAGGAGGACGGCTACGAGGTCCGAGAGACGCCGCTGCACAACCGCGACGAGTACCACGGCGCCGAGATCCGCGAGCGGATCGTGGAGGACGAGGCGTGGCGGCACCTGGTCCCGGACCCGGTCCAGGACGGCATCGACGAGGTGGACGGCGTCGCGCGGCTGCGGAAGATCACCCGCGACGACGAGTGAACGCGATGCCCGGTCCCGCGACGACGAGTGAACGCGATGGCCGGTCCTGCGCTCACCCGGCGTCGCCCAGCACCTCCGCGGCGATCCCCCGCATCGTCTCGAACGAGTCGTCGTCGTAGCCGATGACCCGGACGTCGGTGAGCGACGCTGGCTCGAAGTCGCGGATCTCCTCGAAGATGTAGTGGGCGCCCTCGTCGAGGTCGACGCCCGCGATGCCGCAGCCGAGCGCCGGCGTGACCAGCGACTCGCAGCCCAGTTCGTCCGCCGTGGCGAGCGCGTTCCGGGTCGCGTCGCGGATGCTCGACTCGTCGGCGCCGCCGCCGAGCTCCATCGTCGCGGCGTGGATCACGTACTCGGCGTCGAGGTCGTAGCCACCCGTCTCGACGGCTTCCCCGAGACCGATCGGGGCCTTCTGGTTCGCCTCCTCCTGGATCCCGTCGCCGGCGGCACGTCGGAGCGCGCCCGCGACGCCGCCGCCCATCTCGAGGTCGGTGTTCGCGGCGTTCACCAGCGCGTCCGCCTCCTGTTCGGTGATGTCGCCCTGGATCACCTCGAACTGCATGTGGGGGAGGAGGGTGGTTCGGAAGGTAATGGTTCGGGTCGGCGGCACGACGATCCTGTTTGTTGGCACACAAGTAATGGATGGCATGGCGTTACACCTTCCATCGTATACCGATCGTCGACCAAGGCTGGTCGCCGTGTGGCGTCATCGGTGTTCGTCGATCCATCGGCACCACTCGTGGAAGTCTTTTGCTCCGCACTGATCGGCGATGCTCTGGAGCGTCCCGATACGAACGCGATCGTGGAGTGGAACCGTGACCGTTCGTTTCTCGCCGGTTTCGGGGTGAGTGTATTTTAGAATCGCATGGTCTCCCCGCGTCCTATCGTGCCGGTAGCCGAAACGCTGTAGGACCTTCACGATGTCGTCGCCAGAAAAGTCCCTCGAGCCCATTCCCTACCGGTCGAACCACGGTGCGTCGGGTTCGGGCGACGGGGTGTCGTCGTCACGGGCTTCGGCCGTTAACTCGACCGCCTCGTCGAGGTTTTCGAGAGCCTCTGTCCTCGTCGATCCTTGGCTCGCAACACCAGTCTCCTCATCGACGGCAGACCACCAGCCGTCTGATTCCTCGATGAGGCGAATCTCGCGGCCGGTGCTCATGTGAACACCTTGACCGGAAAGTCGGATAAACCTTCGGCTGGAGCCGTCAAGAAGGCCTGTGTCTTTCTCATCGGCTCGAGGCCCACGTCCCGCCTCACTCGTACTCCGCGGAGTTATCCTGTGGGTCGTAGCCGAGGACCTCGCGCGCCCGCTTCAGCGAGTAGTACTTCCGGTCGTTGTCGGAGATGCCGTAGATGATCTCGTAGTCGTAGTCGGCCTGCAGGGCGCAGTCGTGGATGTGCGCGCAGTCGCGGTAGGAGAGCCACATCGCCATGCCGCGCTCGTAGTCCTCCGGCGGGCGGTCGCGGGTGAGGTTGCCGATCCGGATGTTGCAGACCGCGATGCCGTACTCGTCGTGGTAGTAGCGGCCGACGAGTTCGCCGGCGGCCTTCGAGATCCCGTAGTGGTTGCCGGGGCGGGGGAGCTCGGTCCCGTCCAGGAGGAAGTCGTCGTCCTCGCGGTAGAGGTGCGGCTTGCGGTCGGTCTCGAAGTGGCCGACGGCGTGGTTCGAGGAGGCGAAGACGAACTTCTCGACGCCAGCGTCGACGGCGGCGTCGTAGAGGACCTTCGTCCCGTGGATGTTGTTCTCGAGGACGGAGTCCCACGGGGCGTCCCGGCGCGGGTCGCCGGCGAGGTGGACGACCGCGCCGACCTCCTCGCAGGCCTCCGCCATCAGGTCGGCGTCGACCACGTCGCCGACGAGGTAGGGGTGGTCGGGGTCGAACGGCGGCGGGTTGTGGAAGAGGTAGCGCCAGTCGTAGGCGTCGCCGATCCCCTCCCGGATGGCGGTGCCGACGGCCCCCTTCGCCCCCGTCAGCAGTACGGTCTCGTCCATTTGGACCGAGAGACGCGGCAACCGTGTAAGAAACGTGCGGTTCTCGGGTGACGTCCACGGCGAACCGAGGAGGGTTCGGGGCGGCGGTCATCCCTCGGCGTTCCGGTCGAACTGGTACGACCGCGCGTCGAGACGCCGGGCCAGCCCTCGGAGTTCGTCGGTCCCGTGGAGCTCCTCGAGCCACCGGTCGGGCACCTGGCTCGCGCTGAAGCGGGCTCCAGCGACCGCACCTGCGACCGCGCCGATCGTATCTGTATCGCCGCCCATGTTCACCGCGTCCACGATGGCCTGCTCGAGCGTCGGTGCACCCAGCCCGTGGTAGAGCCCCGCCTTGAGCGTGTCGAGGACGTACCCGGTGGGCCGGATCTCGTTCGGATCGCGTCCGTCGAGACCGGTCAGCGCCGCCCCCAGCTCGTCGGGTGCGTCGTCGGGGAGGGTCGCGAGTGCACCGTCGAGCACGTCGAAGGGCTCGTCTCCGCCGCTGTCCGCGTCACCGTCTCGCAGGAACCCGGCGACGACCTGGTTGAGCAGCTCGCAGCCGTAGACGCACCGTGGGTCGTGGTGAGTGAGTCGCGAGGACGCCCGGCTGGCCGCGGCGAGGACGGGGGCGTCCGCGTCGGCGAAGGCGATCGCGACCGGTGCACACCGCATCACGCTGCCGTTGCCGGCGTTCGTCCCCTCGGGTCGGCGCTCCCACTCCCGGCGACTGGCCGCGCTCCAGTGCTCGCCAGCGTCCATCCGCCGGAGGACCGCCCGGGTCAGGCCACCGATGCCCGTCGCGCCACCGCGGTACCACGCCAGGAACCGGTCGGCGACGTCGTCGGGGTCGAATCGGCCGCGCTCGACGAGGCTCCGCGAGAGCCGGACCGCCTGCTCGGTGTCGTCGGTCCAGGCGCCCGCCCCGAGCCCGCGCGTCCCGCCGACGAGCGTGTCGAGCGTGCCGTACTCGGCGGCGATCCGGTCGGCCGACCACCCCTCGACGGGCTGGCCAAGGGCGTCGCCGCAGGCCAGTCCCAGCAGGACGCCCTCCGCGCCGGGAGCGCTCGGTGGGGACGCGGTCTCGTCTGAGGGCATAGGCGAGAGGAGGAGTGAGAGCAGCAAAAGTCCGGGGGAGGTTGCCGTCGGTCGCGAGAGACGTGGTCCTGTAGCGGATCACCTGCCGGCGGTCCGGCCTATCGATCGACCGTCCGAGGACCGCTCACCGGCCGAGCTTCGACCGCGAGATGCCGACGCCGCCGGGGGTGATGATGATCTGGTCCTCCTCCTTCTGGACGATGTCGCCACCGACCTCGCGGGCGACCTGCTTGAGCTCGTCGGAGATGTGCTCCATCGTCCGGTCGGTGGTCGTGTGGCGGGTGATGTCGGCGACGACGATGTCGCCGTCGTAGACGGCGTCCTTGATGTCGATGACGTCGTTGTGCTCGCCGATGTCGGCGAAGCGCACCTGCATGGCGGCGTCGCCGGCGTCCGCGTCGAAGTCGTCGATGTCCAGCTCGACGTAGTCCTCGGCGCTCCGGGACTCCCCGCCGAGGAGCTTGCTCATGAGACCCATACGTCCGTGACTGGCGCCGTGGGGCATAGGTCTTACGTCAGACGCGTCCGGGTCTGCGTGTCCGACCGGTCGATGTCCATCGCCCGGCTTGAGGCCGGCTGACCAGCGTCGATGCCACCCGGATCAGTTGCCGGATATCTATTTATGAACCGGCTAGACGGATTTAATTACCGAACACTTTTGTGATAGTTACCCGCAATAAGGGCCACCATGCGAGAAGGTATCAATCGGCGAACAGCACTGAAGATCGCGGCGGCGGGGACGGCTAGCGGCCTGTTGTTCGGAGGGGCCAGCGCCGACGACCGCCCGCCCGAACGGATCGTCGGGACGACGGGACCGAGCGGTTCGCGGGCGGCCCGCGGCGAGGCGGCGTCGGTCCGCAAGACGCTTGACTTCGGCGACATCGGCCAGGCCGTCTCGGGTCGGTTCTCCGA
>SLIW01000063.1 GCA_007135435.1 Natronomonas sp. | reverse complement strand
GCTGTCTCCGTGTCGGGGTCGAGGTCCCTGTTGGAGTCAGGGTCGGGGTCGGAGCCGGAGTCGGGGTCGCCCGATCCGTCGAGTCCACCGGCGTCGTCAGGTCCATCGTCTGCCATGTCGCGCACCCACGGCCGAGACCGACAAAAACCTGCGCGTGTCGACCGCATACCAACCGGAAAACGGCGGCTGTGGACCGACCGACCGACGGACAGATACCTGCCCACGGATTCGACTGTTCGTTCCGGACCCAGGACGACCACGTTAGTGCGAGTTCCGAAGACCAGTCCAGTCCGACCCGAACGGCCACTCACCCACCGGCGACACGTGACCGTTCACCCGGTTTTATGGGGGTCGGCTCCAACTCCCGGGAGATGCGACGGCGGGACCTCATCGTGGCGGGGTGTGCGGGGTGCGCGACGGCGTTCGCGGGCTGTTCGAGCGACGCCGTCCCGGTCGGGGCGAACGATCCGCGTCACCCCTTCGCCGACGCGACCGTCCGCGTCCGGATCGTGAACGACAGCGACACCGACCACGACGTCGAGGCGAACGCCCGCGAGTCGCTCGACTACTGGGCCGAGCACGCCAGCGAGTTCACGGGGTTCGACGTCGACTTCGAGGTCGTCCGGGAGGACCCCCAGCTGACCATCGCGTACGTGGACTCGCCCGACCCGCACTGCCGTGATGTCGAGGGGTTCAGCGAACGGGTCCTCGGCTGCGCGCCCGTGCTCCGGCCCGGTCGACGCGTGCCGGAGGACCTGACGGCGTACGTCGTCGCCGGCGCCCGCCCCTACGGGAAGGTCCGGACGACCACCAAACACGAGATCGGCCACGTCCTCGGGCTCTACCACGACGACGAGCCCCGCCACGTCATGTCGAACCGGCCGGAGGATCGCATCCCGCAGTTCCAGCTCCGGATCGACATCTGGGAGACCGTCCTGGCGGCCACCGAGCGGTCCGCGGCCGCGGGCGGGTTCTACGACCTCGGGGTCGACAACTGGCGACAGGGGAGATACGAGGCGGCGGAGGCGTCATTCGGCGCCGCCGCGGAGGACTTCGCCGCTGCCCGCGAGCTCGTCGGTGGTGCGCGGGGGCGCACCGACGAGTTCGAGGGCCACCCGGAGGTCGAGACCGTCGACCTGGACGACCTGCGGGGCCACCTCGACAGACTGCGGTCCCGGATGGCGGCGGCCGAGGGCTTCGCCGGGCGGATGGCTGCGGCGTCTGCCGCGGCGGCCGACGGCGACCGCGAGGCGGAACGCGACCGGCTGGGGGAGGCCAACGAGCACATCCGGGAGTACAATGCGATCGGCCCGGTCGAGCTCCGCGAGGTCGCCATCGCGCTGGGGCTCGTCCGTGGTTTCGACCGCGACGAGCCGGTCGTCGAGGTGGACGAGGACGAAGAGCTGGCCGACGCCGACGCCGGGTGACCCACGCCGAGCCGAGGGGTCGCCGACCGTCCGCGAGCCAGCCACCGAGTCGCCGACCGTCCGCGAGCCAGCCACCGAGTCGGCGACCGTCCGCGAGCCAGCCACCGAGTCGGCGAACGTCCGCGAGCCAGCCACTGAGTCGACGAATCGGGTGCCGTAACGGGGTACAACCCTTTTATTCCCAGGTAGGTACGTGAGAGTCGACTCCGGTCCATGGTGAGACGATGAAACGAGTGACACTCCGCCGCCGGGAGGTGACCTGGGCGGTCCGCCACTGGATCGGCGAGCACCACCTCGGTGCCCTGCTGGTCAGCGGCGTCGGGCTCGTCCTGGCCGGCCTCTCGCTGTGGTACCTCATCGTCGTCCGGGCGCTCCACTTCCACGACCTCGCCGCCGCGAGCGGGGGCTCGGTCCTCCTGATCCTGGAGATCTGTCTCCTCGGGGCGTTCTCGTTCGTCCTGGTCTACGCGGGCTACTGGCTCGCGAGCTCGCCGTTCGAGACCGCCCGCGTCTGGTGGGCTGGGCTCTGGACGCTCATCGGGCTGGCGGGGATCGCCGTGATGGTGACCCTGGCGTTCTCCACCCAGATCCTCGGCGGGCAGGCCCCCGCGACGCCCTCGCTGATCCAGACGATGCTGCTCGCGGCCGGCGGCGGTTCGATCGCCGGCCTGCTCATCGGCGTCTCGACGATCCGCGAGACGGCGGAGGCAGAGCGCGCCCGACGGCAGCAGGAGACGCTCCTGTTCGTCAACCGACTCCTGCGACACAACGTGCTGAACGGCATGCAGGCCATCGAGGGGAACGCCAGCCTGCTGGAGGACCACGTCGACGCGGAGGCCGAGCCGATGCTGGAGACGATCGAGGACAGCTCCGACCGGATCGTCGATCTGGTGCAGAACGTCCGGTTCCTGGTCGCGTCCATCTCCGGGGAGACGCCGATCAGACCGATCGATCTCGACGACGTCCTCGAGGACGCCGCGGCATCGGTCACGGCCGCGTACCCGGAGGCGACGATCGAGCCGGTCCCGGCGACCGGGGCCGCCGTGATGGCAGACGA
Source organism: Natronomonas sp. (assembly GCA_007135435.1). Taxonomy (GTDB): domain Archaea; phylum Halobacteriota; class Halobacteria; order Halobacteriales; family Haloarculaceae; genus Natronomonas. The sequence continues at coordinate 1,735 of SLIW01000063.1, read as the reverse complement.
CCTGCTCGTCGCGCTCTTCGAGAACCTCCTCCGGAACGCCGTCGAGCACAACGACGCCGCCGAACCGGTCGTCTCGACGGCCGTCGACGTCGGCGTGGAGACCGTCAGCGTCCGGATCGCCGACGACGGGCCGGGCATCCCCCCGCGGAAGCGCCGCCGGTACCTCGAACCGGGGGTCCAGAGCGATACGAGCGGTGGCCAGGGGCTGGGTCTGTACCTGGTGTCGACCCTGCTCGAGCGCTACGAGGGGTCGATCCACTTCGCGGACAACGACCCCCGGGGAACCGTCGTGACCGTCGAGCTCCCCCATGCAGCCTATCGGTAGTCGGATGGCCGATCGTGAAATGGTACACGGTCGGATCGCCAATTTCCGATCATTCGACCGATCCCTTCAGGTCGAGTGACCACCTCGTCGCGAGTGACCACCTCGTAAGCGGAGAGACCGACCTCACGGTGTTCGGTGTAGTGGCGTGCCGATCGTGTTTCGAATCCACGGGCGGATACCCACCGATTCGATGCGGTACAGGACCGCTCGTCAGGGGGTCGCGCCGCCGATCGATCCCTCGAACGGTTCCCAGCCGAGCCCCTCGACGACGACGAACTCGGCCGCGTTGACGACGTAGTGGGCGACCACGACGACGAGCAGGCTGCCCGTCAGGACGAACGCGACGGCGAGGGCGAACCCGAGGAGGCCGGTGACGACGATACCCAGGGTCCCCTGGGCGCCGTGGCCGAGGGCGAAGGCGACCGAGGAGAGCACCGCGAGCAGCCACGGCGAGATCTCGAAGCCGACCGAGAGGGCACCGATCAGCGCCGCCCGGAAGAGCAGCTCCTCGAAGCCCGCGATCACCGGGAGCACCACGAGGAGGAGGACGGCCCAGCCAGTGCGGGTCTCGGGCGCGAGCAGCGACCGGAGCTCCTCGGAGGGATCCGCGTCGAAGGCCTTCGCCAGTCCGGCCGCGAACGCGTTGGCCAGTGCGAGCCCGACCCCGAGCGCCAGGCCGACGGCGAGCGCGAGCGGTCCGGTGCTCAACGGGTCGTCGGTCACGCCGAGCGCCGACCACGGCACGCCGGTGAGCCAGATCCCGGCGAGCAGCAGCACCGCGAAGAGACCGTGGGAGGCCGCGACGTTGGCGAGGAGGCCCAAGGTGGACATCTCCGCCGCGGGTGACGACCCGTCAGGTTCCCGATCCGCGTCCTCGAGCCCGTGGGGGCCGGATGACTCGAATCGGTGGGGCCCGTTCGCCGGTGTGGACCCGGTACCAGTTCTTGGATCGGCGTAAGCGGAAGACTCGACGTCGGGAGGGGTCCCGGTTTCTGCGGTGCCATCGATGCTGGCTGGTGCGTCACCTCCTCCAGACCGGTCGCTCTCGGCCATGGCATCGGTCCCGGTCGGGGCGTCGGTCCCGGTCGTGCTCTCGGTCTCGGTCGAGGAGTCGGCAACTGCCGCGGAATCGGCCCCGGTCGAAGAATCACCGCCCGCCGTGGCGTCGCTATCGTCGATTACGAGCGACTGGGAAGCGCGGGCGAGAATCAGGAGCAGGGTGAGGACGGCCAGCGTGACGCCGGCGAAGGCGGCCCAGCGGGTCACGGTTCCGACGACCCGTCGGCCCTACTGTGGGCTCGGCGAGCCGGTCTGGCCGACCTCGCGCTGTTCGAGTGCGCTGCCGGTGATGCTCTTGAGGCGGTCGATGAGCGAGTCCTTCTCGGGCTCGCCCGCGAGCGCCACGTCGAG
>SLIW01000532.1 GCA_007135435.1 Natronomonas sp. | reverse complement strand
CGTCGAGCGCGCGCTCTCGGTACTCGTCGCTCCCATGGATGACGTACCCGTTGGTGATGAGGATCTCCGCGCCGAAGTCCGCCTCGAGCGCCGCCGGCTCGATGGTCTGGAGGTGCGGGTTGACCACGGGCATCAGCGCCGGCGTCTCCACCGTGACCCCGGACCGTGGGACCGAGAGCTCGCCGACCCGACCCCCCGCGTCGGCGGTGCGCACCTCGAAGCTGTCTCGCATCGCCTGTCGGTCCGGGTGGGACGGCGGTAAGGATTCCGCTCCGGCTGCGCCCGAGGGCTTCATCGAACGGCGCGACGTCGATTCGACGTCGACCAGACATCGACCCGACGTCGACCCGATGTCGTCGGGACGCCGGCATGTCGCCGACGGGACGTCGACACGTCTAAGGGGGCAGCTCGCCGAGGCCCACCCATGGAGTGGCGCCTGTTCGCCAACCTCGCGGAGACCGCCGGGACGAAGCGCGTCGAGGTCGAGGCGGGGCCGGGGGACACCTTCGGCGACGCCTTCGACCAGCTGCTCGACCGACACCCCGAGCTGGAGGCGGAGGTGCTCGACGAGGACGACGAGCTCCGCGACCACATCCGTGTGCTCCGGAACGACAGCAACCCGTTCGTGTCCGACGACGGGTTCGAGACCGTCCTGGAGGACGGCGACCAGCTCGCGCTCTTCCCGCCCGTCAGCGGCGGATAGTCGGAGCGAGAACGCGCGAGCGGGCGGTCATTCTGTCCCTCTCGGCGGTCGATTCGCTCTGGACCGATGGGTACCGGCACTGAGCCGTTGATTGGTGGGGCGGTTCGCCGGGAATTTAGCCCGCAAACGACTCCACGATGCAGCGCGTAGGTCGTGCATGGATCACACGCGCCGCCGGACGATCGGGATCGCCGGTCTGTGCGCCGCTAGCGCGGTCGTCGGCCCGGGGGTTGTGCTCCCGGTCGCGGCGTCCCGCGACCGGACGGGCGGCGGCGAACGCGACGTCGACGGGGACCGGTGTCGCACGAGGGACGCCGATGACGCCGCACCGTGTGACCTGACGGAGCGCGATTACGTCGACGAGAACGACGCGGTCGAGATCCTCGAGGTCGACGTCATCTCATTTGCCCTCCGGATGTCGACGCCCGCGTGGGCGAGCGACGAGGAGCGACGTGGAACCGTGGCCGTCATCGATTCGCCCCGTCGCGAGCTGGACGTGCTCGGACCGCTCGTCGATCACGTCCCCGACGACCGATGGCCGGCCCTCTACGAGTGGGGAGCCGACATCGACTACGGCACCGAACGGCTCTTCCTGATCGAATCGGTCGGTCCGACGGGCTGTCACGATACCGTGGAGGTCGACCCGGCGGACGTGACCGTCGCGGACGGAAGACTGTGCATGCGCGCGACGGTCGTCGACACGTCCGAACCGGGTACGTTCTGCACGCAGGCCCTCGTGTACCCGTCGACGCTCGTCCGGGTCACGTTCGCGGACGAGCCCGTCGATTCGGTCGCCGTCGCCCTGTCCGACGGGTGGGGGACCGAGACCACCCTCCGGGCCGACGCCGGCGACGAGGTCACGGCCCTGCTCGAGTCTGCACGGTAGCCGACGAGCGGTGCGGACCGCGAGCCGTCGTCACTCGAAGTCCGGCTCGCGGTCCTCGACGAACGCCTCCATCCCCTCGCGCTGGTCGTGGGTGCCGAAGAGGCTCGCGAACGCGCGCTTCTCGTAGTCGAGGCCGGCCCGGGGCGATCCCTCGTAGGACTGGTCGATCGACTGCTTGGCCGCCTGCAGCGCGAACGCCGGCTTGGCGGCGAGCCGGCCGGCCAGCTCCGTCGCGACGTCCCGGAGGTCCTCGTCCGCGACCACCTCCCCGAACAGCCCTGCCTCGGCCGCCGACTCGGCGTCCAGTCGCTGGCCGAGGTAGATCATCCGTCTGGCGGTCTCGTCGCCGACGATCCGCGGGAGCCGCTGGGTGGCGCCCCACCCGGGGATGATGCCCAGGTCGATCTCGGTGTTGCCGATGATCGCCGACTCCCCGGCGACGCGCAGGTCGCAGGCGAGCGCCATCTCGCAGCCCCCGCCGAAGGCGTAGCCGTTGACCGCCGCGACGGTCGGCGCCGGGAACGACGAGATGGCGTCGGCGACCGCGTGGCCGAGCTCGCCCCACGCCTGGGCCTCCTCGACCGAGAGCTGGCGCATGTACTTGATGTCCGCCCCGGCGATGAACGCGTCGCCAGCGCCCGTCACGACCAGCGCCCGGGCGTCGCCGTCGGTCGCCTCCTCGATCGCCTCAAGCATCGCCTCGAGCGTCTCGACGTTCAGTGCGTTCAGCGCGTCGGGTCGATCGACCGTCAGCGTCGCCACGGCGCCGTCGTCGTCCCACTCGAGCGTGACTGTCTCCCAGGTCATAGTCCCACCAACCGGCCCTGCCGTAAAGAGTGTACTCGGTCCGGCAAGTGTGTGTACTCGATCTGGCTAGCGAGTGTACTCGGCCTGGCACGCACGTCGTTGGGGGTACGACCGTGGTTCGCCTCCGTCGCGGCCGTCAACAGCGCGTCAGGTCCCGCTCCAGCACGAAGTCCGGTTCGTCGGAGAGCCCCAGCCGGGCGTAGGCGGCGTCCGAGACGTGGCGGGGGGTCTCCGGGACGAGCATCCGCACCTCCTCGGCACCGACCGACGCGGCGTCCCGCGAGACGCCGGCCGCGAGCGCGCGGAGCGCTGCGTGATCGTCCCACGCTCCGACGCCGTACTCGGCCCACCGTACCTCTTCGCCGTCGTCGCCCTCGCGGTCGAACGTCCGGACCCGATAGGTCATCCCCCGGGTCCGCTCTCCGTCGGCGACGACGAGCGTCCGGTCCGCCTCGCCCAGCCGGTCGGGCGACAGCTCGGACAGGGCCCACGACTCCTCGAGGTCCAGGCCCAGCCCAGCGAGTTCGCGGTAGGCCCGGCTGCCGTGGAAGGCGCTCCAGGCGACGGCAGGGTCGGGATCGACCAGCACCTCCAGGTCCGGGGCCGACGCGGCCTCGGAGTCGGTTCGACCTCGTCCATCTGCCGTAGCGCTCGGATCGGGGTCCGGCTCGGGGTGGACCCAGCGGAACTCGCAGACCGGTTCGTAGCCCACCGAGCGCGCGTGGCCGAGCCCCGCGGCGTTCCACGAGAAGATCATACTCCTGAAGACCGCCGCGCCCTGGCGACGCGCCCACCCGAAGACCGCCTCGCTCAGCGCCCGACTGACGTCGCTGCCGCGATAATCGGGGTGGACGCGCATCCCCTGGCCCCACGCCTCGTGGTCGGAGAGGAGGACGCCCTGACAGATACCGACGGGCTCGTCGTCGGCCTCCGCGACGAGCGTCCGCTGTCGGGGGCCGTCGGTCTCGACCCACTCGTCGAACACCCGCGGGATGTAGTCGCTCCCCCGGTCCGGCCAGGTGTCGCGCGTGAAGGCGACGACGCCGTCGCGATCGTCGGATCGAGCCTGCCGGACGATCACCTGCTCATCCATGGATCGACTCACGGTCGGGGACGACGGGTGCTCGCCGCATCAACGCTTCGAAGCCGGCGGCTCCTCCGGTGTCGGCACCCGATCCACCGCGGCCGTGGCGTAGTTTTATGGGTTCCACCGCGGCACCGTACCGTATGGACATCGCCGAGTTCTTCGAGACGATGCCGTTCGCCGACCTGCTGGGCGTGGACGTGACCGAGGCCGCCGACGGCCACGCGGAGGGCTACCTCGAGATGCGCGAGGAGCTGTCGTGGAACCCCGACCGGCTGATGGCCCACGGCGGCGTCACGTTCACGCTCGCCGACACCGTCGGCGGCGCGGCGCTCGTCTCGCTCGTCGACCAGCCCGTCCCCACCATCGACATGCGCATCGACTACCTCGAGGCGGGGACGGGCGACCTCTACGCCGAGGCGGAGACGGTCCGCTGTGGCGACCAGGTAGGCGTCGTCGACGTCATCGTCACCGACGACGAGGGGACCGCGCTGGCGGACGCCCGGGGCGTCTACAAGACCGGGTGACGGCAGGATGACGGACACCGGGGACGATCCAGACGGTAACGACGACCGTCCGACCACGGCCGAGGCCCTGGTCGACCTGCTGGAGGAACTCGGCGTCGAGCGGGCCTTCGGCTACCCCGGCGGTCGCGTCATCGAGCTCCTCGAGCACCTTCCCGACACGTCGGTCGAGTTCGTCCGCCCGCGCGACGAGCGGGAGGCCAGCGTCATGGCCGAGG
>SLIW01000337.1 GCA_007135435.1 Natronomonas sp. | reverse complement strand
GTCCCTTTTCGACGACGGCGCCGTGTGCCGCTCTCGCACCGGTCGGCGTCGAACACCGGGCGCCGGCACTCCCTCACGGCCGACCGTCCCCCATCCCTCCACCCCTCGCCGGCGGTCCTTCATCCCTCGCCGGCGGTCCTTCATCCCTCGCCGGCGGTCCTTCATCCCTCGCCGGCGGTCCTTCGTCCCTCGCCGACGGCATCCCAGGTCGACCGACGGTCTTCCACCGCTCGCCGGTGGCCTCTCAGCCCGGCCGACGACGTTCCACCCGCGCCGTCGGTCGGGACCCGCGGCGGAGGGACGCTTAAGGGCCGGTCTCCCGTCCGTCGATGCATGCGAACCCCTGACAGGTGGTCCGGATGACGGCGCTCGACGTGTTCCTCCCGGTCGGGGCCCAGCCGTCGATGGACGCGCTCGTCGACCAGGCGGTCCGGGCTGAGGAGCTGGGCTACGACCGCGCGTGGCTCCCCGAGTCGTGGGGCCGGGAGGCGGCGACGGTGCTCGCCACGATCGCGACGCGGACCGACGAGATCGGCCTCGGGACGAGCATCCTCAACGTCTACTCGCGGTCGCCGGCGCTGCTCGGCCAGCTCGCGGCCACCCAGCAGGAGGCCTGCGACGGCAGGTTCCGGCTGGGCCTCGGGCCGTCGGGGCCGATCGTCGTCGAGAACTGGCACGGCCGCGACTTCGGCAACCCGCTCCGCCACACCCGCGAGGCTGTCGAGATCGTCCGCCAGGTACTGAGCGGCGAGGTCGTCGACTACGACGGCGAGTACTACGACCTGGACGGCTTCCGCCTCCGCTGTGACCCGCCGGCGCCCACGCCGCCGATCGACGCGGCGGGCCTGGGTCCGAAGGCGGTCGAGCTCGTCGGCCGGTTCGCCGACGGCTGGCACGCCGTGACGTTCACCCGATCCGGGTTCCGCGAGCGGCTGGCGGACCTCGAGCGAGGCGCGGGCCTCGGCGACCGGTCGGTCGAGGACGTCCGCGTGACGCTCTCGGTCGGCGCCTGCGCGCTAGAGGACGACGACCGCGCCCGTGAACTCGTCGCCCAGCACACCGCGTTCTACATCGGCGGCATGGGCACCTACTACCGCGACAGCCTCGCCCGGCAGGGCTTCGAGGACGTCGCCCACGCGATCCACGACCACTGGCAGGCGGACGAGCGGGGCCGGGCGGTGGCGCTCGTCGAGGAGGAGCTCCGCGACGAGATGGGGGCCGCCGGTACCCCCGCGGAGGCCCGGGCGGAGCTCCGGCGGTTCCTCGAACTCGACGGCGTGGACGCCGTGAACGTCTCCTTCCCGCGCGGCGCCACGCCCGACGAGATCCTCCAGACGATGGAGGCGCTCGCGTCCGTGCGGTGAGTGCCCTGGAGATGGTTGGCTGCTCCCAACGGCGATCCTGACGACTGCGGCCGACCAGTCGGTCGTCTGTCCGAGGGAAACGCCCTTGTCGGGAGCGTCCCACGTCCACGCCGATGCGCGTGCGCCGCTTCGAGGGCCGCGCGGACGTCCCCGGGATCATTCGGGTCCACACCGCCTCGTGGCGGGCGGCCTACGACGGGTTGCTCCCGGACGAAGTCCTCGACGGCCTCGCCGAGGAACCGACCGACGAGGACGTCGAGCGGTGGCTCGAGGGACTCGAGGCGAACGCCGACGGCGTCCTGGTGGGACTGGTCGACGACGCGGTCCGCGGCTTCGCCGACTTCCGGTGGGGCGACGTTGAGACGAAGGCGTTCGTAGGTGAGGACGAGGCTGGCCTCCGGGCGATCTACGTCGACCCGGAACACTGGGGCGAGGGCCTCGGGACGGCGCTGCTCGAGCGCGGCATCGAGGTCCTCCCCGTGGACGTCGAGGCGCTACGCCTCGAGATGCTGGCCGGCAACGACGTCGGCCACCGGTTCTACGAGGCCCGCGGGTTCGAGCTGACCGGGACGACCGAGTTCGAGATCGGCGGAGAGGCCTTCGACTCCGTGATCTACTCGCGGGCGCTGTAGGCCACCACCTGCTGCCGTCCTAGTCGTCCGCGAGAACCGCCGTCCTGGTCGTCCGTGAGGGAAGCCGTCCTAATCGTCCGCGAGGATCGCCGGCTCGGCGTCCACGAGCAGCCGGTCCAGTCCCTCGACCATCGCCTCGACGGAGGCGGTCGTGATGTCCGCGTCGGAGGCCGCCACGGTGACGGTCCGGTCGCCGCGGGACATCTCCACCTCGACGGTGACGACGGCGTCGGTGCCGCCGGTGATGGCGTCGACGTGGTAGGAGTCCAGCTGGGCGCTCGCCGCCGACCCCAGCGCCGAGCGGACGGCGGCGATCGCGGCGTCGACCGGGCCGCTACCGGTCCCCGAGGCGACCCGCTCCTCGCCGTCGACCGCCAGCCGGACCGACGCCGTGGGGGTGCCGCTCCCCGACGCCGCGGTGAGGTCGCGTAGCTCGACGCGGCGCTCGCGGTCGCGGCCCTGGACGTCCTCGACGACCGCGAGCAGGTCGGCGTCGGTGACGCGCTTGCCGCGGTCCCCGAGGTCCTTCACCCGCGCGACGACCGCGTCGAGCTCCTCGGGGCCGACCGACACGCCGTGTTCGGCGAGGGCGGCCTCGACACCGGCGCGGCCGGCGTGCTTGCCCAGGGCGAGCCGGCGCTCGCGGCCCACCTTCTCCGGGGGATAGGGCTCGTACATCGCGTCGTCCTTGAGCGTCCCGTCGGTGTGGATCCCCGACTCGTGGGTGAAGGCGTTCTCGCCCACCACCGCCGTGTTCGGCGCGGGCGTGATTCCCGTCGTCGCGGCGACGAGCCGGCTCAGCTCGTAGAGCCGCTCGGTCTCGACCGTCTCGACGCCGTAGCCGTGGTCGAGCGCGATGGCGACCTCCTCGAGGGCGACGTTGCCCGCGCGCTCGCCGATGCCGTTGACGGTCGCGTGGACGAGGTCGGCGCCGGCGGCGACGCCCACCAGCGCGTTGGTCACCGCGAGCCCGAGGTCGTCGTGGGTGTGCGTCGAGGTCGGGCCCAGTTGCGAGAGCCGCGAGTAGACCTCGAACACCCGGTCGGGCGTCGCGTGGCCGACGGTGTCGGGCGCACAGACCCGGTCGGCGCCGGCGTCGAGCGCCGCGCCCATCAGCTCCTCGAGGAACCCGAGGTCCGCCCGGGAGCCGTCCTCGCCGAGGACCTCGACCCACAGACCGTGGTCGGTCGCGTACTCCACCAGGTCGACGGTCCGCTCGACGACCGCCTCGTGGGTCGTCCCGACCTTCCGCTCGACGTGGCGGTCGCTGGCCGGGACGACGAGGTTGACCCCGTCGACGTCGCACTCGAGGGCGAGGTCGACGTCGCCGCGGACGCCCCGGGCGAAGCTCGTCACCCGCGCGTCGAGGCCGAGCCCCGTCACGCGGGAGATCGTCTCCCGCTCCCCGGGGCCGGTGCAGGCGCTGCCAGCCTCGATGACGGCGACGCCGGCGGCGTCCAGCGCAAGGGCGATCTCGGCCTTCTCGTCGGGCGACAGCGAGACGCCCGGCGCCTGCTCGCCGTCGCGCAGCGTGGTGTCCAGGAACTGTACGTCTCGGTCCTCGAGCGGAGCTGTCGCTGGGTGGGCTCCGAACAGTGAGGTCACCGAAGAATCACTACCGCTGTCTGGCGTGGGGTCGAATTTCTCGACCAGTCGCCTCGCGGCGACTTACTCTATCCCCTGCCGTGTCGTGGTCCGACATGACTACGGCCGTCCCAAGGGAATGGGGGTTGATTAACCTGCTGGTTGATGCAGGTTTCGTCACATCGGTGTACCGATCCGTCCATCGCGGTGGGTTCGGCCGTATCGCGGTCCCGTGATTCGGACGGTCACAGACTGGGGATCCGGACGGTCACAGGCCCTCGATCCGGACGCTGTCCCCGACCTCCACGCCATCCGCCGCGCCCGCCGGGAGCTCGACGACGGTGTCCGCCCTGCCCCGGCCGTGGCCGATCCACGCGGAGAGGCGCTTCACGTGCTGGACCTCGCCGTCGACCAGCCAGAGCGCGTCGATGTCGAACGGGACGCACAGCATGTGCAGCGAGCGTCCAGCGGCCCGTCGGAAGGGGAACACCAGCGCGTAGTCGTCCGGGATCGATCGCCGGAACATCAGCCCCCGGCCCTTCGCCAGCAGGCCCTCGGCTACCTCCACGTCCGTGGCCAGCGATCGGTCCCCCTCGACGTGGACGACCTCCCGGGATGGCACCTCAGGACGCCTCCCCGTCTCGGTCTCGGTCTCCGTCCTCGCC